>CAIRNC010000088.1 GCA_903879875.1 uncultured Bacteroidota bacterium | reverse complement strand
TAGGTTGCTACTAACTCCTATTATTAATCTCAAAAAACATCCGCCAATCAACTTTAGTTAAAGTATAAAGACAAATATTCCTTTCGCATTATTCCCCAAATATATAAAATTATCGTTCCAAAGCTCCATTAAACCATTCAATTATTCTTATTTTATTTTCAAAAACAAGGGCTTCCTTTTACTTTCCTTTCAAAATTTTATTAGAAAACAACTATCCGTTTTTAGAAAAGCACTTTTTACTGTCCGAAAGGGGCAAAATGACCAAAAAAGAACGCTAGAGGTGCTCAGAAGGCAAAAAAATGCCCTGAAACGAGCTTCGGACAGCCTGAAACGGTCTTCGGACAAGCTGAAACAGTCTTCGGAGAACCTGAAACGTTCTTCTGAAAATCTTTTTCTTACTTCTGACAGCCTGACACTTACTTCTGACAGCTATTGGCATGCTTCTGAATAGCTGAAATGGTCTGCTAAGGATTAAATCCGCCTTTTTTTTATAAAAAAAATTACTTTTTTGTTTTTTTATTTATTTACAATTTACTAGTTTTGATATTATTAACCCTAAATTATTTAAAAAATGAAGAAGAAAGAAGTAGTAAGGGCTTACAATTTTTCGGATGGAAAATTAGTAACCACCACCAATGAAAAAATTGCCTTTATCCGACGTGATGCGGCAGAATTTATTGGCTATGGTATTACATCAGCAATGGTGGATGAATTAGAAACGCAAACCAATCATTTTAGCGAAACCGCTACCGATGTAGAGTTAGTTGGCGATCAAACAGAAGTAACCACGGCTAAAGATGCTATTGCCGACAAATTGCAAGAGGTCATTAGAAGTGTGATGAGTAGAGTGGTTTTAAAATATCCGGTTGAGTCGGCCAAGTATAGAAAATTTGGCACCGAAGCCTTGTCGCAACAATCGGATGCGGAGTTAATGGTTATTGCTGCTAGAGTGTATCGAGTAGGGAACTTAATGCTTGCCGATTTGGCGGCTAACGGGTTAACGGCGGGAATGTTGGAAGACATTAAAAATCAAAGAGGTGCTTTAGAACATGAATTGATTGATATGAAACTGAAAATTGCCGATAGAGATATTGAACAAGAAAATCGGGTAGAAGCGGGCAATGCCATCTATGCTACTTTGATAAAATATACCAATACGGGACAATCGATTTGGGAAACAAGCAATGTGGCAAAGTATAATGATTATGTGGTTTATAACACTCCAACAGGCGATGCACCTACTGACCCACCAACCCCAACGCCATAAGGGCAATGTGGTATTCAACTTAAAAAACCTTTCTGATTGGAAAGGTTTTTTTGGTTTTGTATATTAGGATGAGTTATTTCCAGTATCTTTTTAGAAATAGAATAGAGTCCTTTTTGTTCATTCTGACGAAGGAAGACCCGAGCGATAGCGAACAGGCGAAGCAATCACATGAGTTGCTCGTGTTAGTTGCTCACGTTATGTGATCCTTCCTTCGTCAGGATGACAAAACAAAACACTTTAGTATTAGTAAAGTAGAGTCCTATAAAAAGAACTACTTGAAAGCTTTAACTTATTTTTTGGTAGAAATCATAAATCATCCCTAAAAATAGGGTTGTTAAATAAGTTTAACCAATTTTTAACATCTTACTTCTAAAAAAAAATTCAATTTGCACCCTCAAACATTTAAGTATAAATTCAAAGTAATAAAAAAAAGGAAATGGAAGAAAATGCTTCAACTTTAGACATTAGAGCAATCAACGAAAAAATTGAAAGAGAAAGTGCTTTTATAGACCTTCTTACTATGGAGATGAACAAAGTTATTGTAGGCCAAAAACACATGGTCGAACGCTTGCTCATTGGGCTTTTAGGTCAAGGACACATCCTATTAGAAGGCGTGCCTGGATTGGCAAAAACGTTGGCCATCAACACGCTTTCGCAAGCGGTTCAGGGTTCTTTTAGCCGAATTCAATTCACCCCAGATTTATTACCAGCCGATGTAGTTGGAACCATGATTTATAACATCAAAGCCAATGAGTTTTCGATAAAAAAAGGACCCATCTTTGCTAATTTTGTTCTAGCCGATGAGATCAATCGTGCGCCTGCCAAAGTGCAATCGGCTTTGTTGGAAGCCATGCAAGAAAAACAAGTAACTATTGGCGATACTACCTTTAAATTAGACAAACCTTTCTTGGTATTGGCAACTCAAAACCCTATCGAACAAGAAGGAACGTATCCTTTGCCAGAAGCGCAAGTCGATCGTTTTATGTTGAAAACCGTGATTGATTATCCAAAAATGGATGAGGAAAGAATGGTTGTTCGTCAAAATCTAAAAGGTGCTTACGAAAAAGTAAATGCGGTAGTTTCAGTAGAACAAATTTTGCGTGCACAAGAAGCCGTAAGAGAAGTTTATATGGACGAAAAAATTGAAAAATACATTTTGGATATTATTTTCGCTACCCGTTATCCAGAGAAATACAGATTAGAAAGTCTAAAACCTTTAATTAGTTTTGGTGCTTCGCCTCGTGGAAGTATCAATTTGGCTACTGCTGCTAAATGTTATGCGTTTATCAAACGCCGAGGTTATGTAATTCCAGAAGATGTTCGCGCTGTAGTTCACGATGTTTTACGCCACAGAATTGGAATTACGTATGAAGCCGAAGCCGAAAACATTACTTCTGTTGATATAATCAATAAAATTGTAAACGAGATTGAAGTACCATAAAAACAGTTGGCAGTATACAGAAATCAGTTGGCAGACTGAACACTAAAAACTGAACACTGAACACTTAAAAAGATGGATACAAAAGAGCTTTTAAAAAAAGTACGAAAAATAGAAATCAAAACCCGAAGATTGAGTGATCATATTTTTTCGGGGGAATATCATACGTCTTTTAAAGGACGAGGAATGACCTTTTCGGAAGTACGTCAATACCAATATGGCGATGACATTAGAGCTATCGATTGGAATGTAACAGCCCGTTATAACGAAGCCCACGTTAAGGTTTTTGAGGAAGAACGCGAATTGACCATGATGCTTATGGTGGATATTTCGGGATCGCAGAGTTTTGGTTCTAAAAACCAATTCAAACAAGAAATTGTAACCGAAATTGCTGCAACAATGGCGTTTTCGGCAACACAAAACAACGATAAAATTGGAC
>CAIRNC010000087.1 GCA_903879875.1 uncultured Bacteroidota bacterium | reverse complement strand
TACAAATTAGCATCCAAAATCAAATATTGAATACAGGTTTCTACAAATACTTTTTGGTTTCTTTTTGTGGAATTTCGAACCGCATTTAACGCCCCTTCACAAGTTAAATGGACAATATAGCCGGGACAACCAGTATAATTCGCCATGTCAGCAAATCGTCCGCTGGCTTCTGATTCGGTTACTTCGGGCTGTGATAAATAGTGATAAAGTGGCGCTAATTTCCCTTCCGATTTGTGTTTGGCAATAAGATAATCAATCATATCGCCATTGGTGGCGTGCACATTGATTAGGCCGCCGTGTTTTTTCACTTCTTGCATCAAGCCAATCATTTGTCGGTCGTCAATCATTAAAGCGCCTTTGTAGGCCATGAAAGTTTTGAACGACGTGATGCCTTCGACCTCTATAAAATGTTGAATTTCTTTTTTGGTTTCGTCATTAAAATCGGTTACCGCCATGTGAAAACTATAATCGCCAACGGCATTATTATCGCTTCTTCCTTTCCAATCGTTTAATGCCGATTGCAGGCTTTTACCTTGGGTTTGTAAGATAAAATCAATCACAGTGGTCGTTCCGCCAAAAAGGGCAGCTCGTGTTCCTGTTTCATAATTGTCGCTGCTGTAAGTACCCATAAAAGGCATGTCGAGATGCACGTGAGGGTCAATTCCGCCTGGCATAACGAGTTTTCCAGCAGCATCAATTTCAGTATCAGCATTCACCTTTAAGTTTTTGCCAATGGCACTAATGGTTTCTCCTTCTATAAAAATATCGGCAACATAATCGTCCGTTGCAGTAATGATTCTTCCGTTCTTGATTAAAATGCTCATGATTTATGTTATTTTGAATGTTGAATTTTAAATTTTGAATGACTCAATAGTCGTCTAAAATATAGATATATGCAATTATTATTTTTTAATTATATTCATTTAAAGGTAAAATTTTTTAAGTATATTTTGAATTTGCGAACAATTTAAAATTCAACATTTAAAATTTAAAATATTCTTTTCCTCATCAAGATCCAATACACCAATCCGCTAATGCCAAAACCTACAAACCAGGCATAATGGTACAAGTCAGTTATCCATTCTGGAAAAAAGGTTGTTGGAATTGCATTTATGGTAGTTAAAAACCCAGGTATATTTGGAACTATTCCTAGTATTAGGGCAAGTATAGCATGGGTATTAAATCCTTTTTTGAAACTATATATTCCTTTCGATTCGTACAAATCGGTTAGCACTAAAGTTTGTTTTCTAATGATATAATAATCGACAATCATAATGCCTCCCACAGGACCTAAAAGACTGGAATAGCCTACGAGCCAAGTAAAAATATAGCCTGTAGGATCGGCAATTAATTTCCATGGAAAAATTAAAATTCCAATGATTCCCGTAATGTAGCCACCGGTTTTAAAATTGATTTTTGAAGGAGCAAAATGAGCAAAATCATTCGCTGGACTTACAATATTTGCAGCAATATTGGTAGCTAAAGTAGAAAGTGCTACGGCAATCATAGCGATACTTACTAAGGCTTTACTCTCAAATTTACTGGCTAAAATAACGGGATCCCAAATAGTAGTTCCAAAAACGATGGTTGTTGCCGAAGTAACGACTACGCCTACAAATGCAAATAAAGTCATGGAAGTTGGTAAACCGTAAATTTGACCTTTGATTTGTGCATTTTGTGATTTGGCATATCGCGTAAAATCAGGAATATTTAGCGAAAGCGTTGCCCAAAAACCAACCATTCCGGTCAAGGCAGGAAAAAAGAAATGAAAAAAATCGGTTGAATTGGTAAATTTAGATTGTGTTTGCAATATTGGTCCTAAACCGTGAGCCACATTTATTGCCCAAAAAAGTAAGGCTAATGCTGCAACAGGTAAAAATATAGCTTTGAAAACCAGCAATTTCCTTATGCTATCAACACCAAGATAAACCACATACATATTGAGCAACCAAAACAAAATAAAACATAAGGCAGGTCCTGTTTCTAATCCCCAAGATGCTGGAAAAATGGCGGGTAAAGTTGCCAAGGATGGAATCCATAAGCGCATCATTTGATAAATGGCAAAACCACCTATCCAAGTTTGAATACCAAACCATCCGCAAGCCACAATTGCTCTTAATAAT
>CAIRNC010000086.1 GCA_903879875.1 uncultured Bacteroidota bacterium | reverse complement strand
CCGATTTTTATACTGGATTCCGCATTGGGATTTTATAATAATTTGGAAACTAACCTTTAAAAATAATTATACAATAAATACTAATTCTATTTTTTATTTATTAATTTTATAGTGATATTTAAGAGACTCCCCTTAAACTTAAATTATTTACCATGAAGAAAATATTATTCCCTACAGATTTTTCTCCTCTTTCCTTGAATGCTTTTAAATATGCATTGCATTTTGCAAAAAGTAGTAATGCTGAAATTATCATTCTGCATGTATATGATTTACCTATTGTAACAGTAACTACCATTGATGCTCCCATTTATTTGAACGAAATGGTTGAAGAAATAGATTTGTCTTTTTTAGAAAATTTTAAAAGTAAAATAACTATTTTAAAAGATGAAGGGGAAAAAATTCAGTATGATTCTAAAAAAATTAGAAGTCTATTTATTAAAGGTAATTTAATAAATACTATTCTAAACACAATAAAAAAAGAAGAAATTAACTTTGTGGTGATGGGAACTTCTGGAGCAAGTGGAATTAAAGAATGGGTTTTTGGTTCAACTACAGCTACAATTATGGAGTCCACTTCTGCAATTGTACTTGGAATCCCCGAAAATGTAAGGTTCATGCCGATTAGACAAATTGCGTTTGCAACCAATTTTACTAAACAAAGCCGTAAAGCTTTGAAGAAAGTAATTAAACTAGCAAAAATATTTGATGCAAAAATTAGTTGTATATATGTAAAAACTAAAAAATCTAAAATAAATTATCTTACAATAGCATCATGGAAAATGTTTTTCAAAAAGGAAGCTATTGATTATTACATTTTAAAAAACAATGCCGTTGAGAATACTATTATCCATTTTATAAATCATAATGACGTCAATATGTTGGCTGTTCTAAAAACAAAACATGCTTTTTTAAATGGACTTTTTCATAAAAACCTACCCAAAAAGCTGGCTTATCATTTGAAAGCACCTTTACTGACTTTGCATTCCAATTAAAATATTTTTGCTTTCCTCGTGTATTAGTTTAATTTTTTCAAACAAAAACACGCTGTTATTTATAAGTCAATACAAATTTGAAATGTGACTTCGCATAAATAATCAGATAAAATTGGTTTATTAGACTAAGCCTTAAAATTAGCTATGCTATTATTTTTTTTGACACCATTGATTTCTAGCACCTTGTAACATTTGATATTTTGAAATTCAATCCACTATTTATAATTATGCTTTATTGCGATATTTATAATTATCTTTGAAAAAAATTATCATTTTAATGAAAAAAATAACATTTCTTCTTATTTCGTTGTTTTGTACTCTATCTAGTTTTTCTCAAGTGGTCATAAACGAAATTGATGCTGATACCCCAAGTTCTGACATTTTAGAGTTTATCGAATTAAAATCCAACACTCCCAATTTTGCTTTGAACGGCTATGTTTTAGTTTTTTTTAATGGAGGGAGTACCAGTCCATATTCAGGGACTTTAATTTATTTTGCTATTGATTTAGACGGATATACTACTGACATAAATGGAATTATACAATTTGGAAATCCAACCGTCTCTCCTACTGCAGCAGGAACTTTTCCTATAACAACAATTCAAAACGGCCCTGATGCCGTGGCACTATATCTTGGCAATGCTACAGATTTTCCATTAAATACTGCTGCATCGAGCACTAATGTAATTGATGCAATGGCTTACTCAAATGCAGCTGCAACGCAACCCAATGTATTAATGACAATTCTTGGTATTAGCATTTGTACCAATGAAAATCAGACTTCTTTATCTTCTACAAAATCAATTCAAAGAAAAACCGATGGTACCTATGAAGTAAAAACACCAACTCCGGGCATGAATAATGACGGTTCTGGTGTAATTTTTAATTATGTTACAACTACTACCAACCTAACCACAATTACTGAAGGCGAAAGTTTAATAATAACTGCAACAACTAGTTCGGCAGTTACAACAACTCCTTTGGTATTATCCTTTACGCTTAATAATGGAAGTTTTAATTCTAGTGATTTTTCGGGTAATTTGAACATAACAATCCCAGTTGGAGCCACTACGGGAACCTCAACTATTAGCATTTTAAATGATGGTATAAATGAAGGAGACGAAGAATTGCTCATCGATTTAGTAGCTCCATCGGTGGAATACAATTTAAACAACAACAGCATCATTATTCGTGTCAATGATATTAATTTTTCAACATTGCCGTTTGGCACGCCTGCTAATCCTACTTATGGTAATGTTACAAGCACAGCTCCTGTTGGCTATTATGCATCTATTGAAGGCTTGTCGGGTGCTGCTCTAAAACAAGGTCTTCAGAATATAATAGCTAACCCATCAGTTGTTCGAACACATACTTATGGTGATTTAGCAGTTATTCTAAAAAAAGCCGACCAAAACCCAGTCAATAGCAATCAGGTTTGGTTAATTTATACCGAAGAACCTCGTTCGAAATTTGATTATCAAACAGGAAATAGTATAATTGGAAAATGGAACAGGGAACATATTTATTGCCAATCTCGTGGTGGCTTTGCCGATGCGACTTCAGGAACACCAGCGGGCATAAATGTTTGGTCACCAGCAGGTCCAGATATTATAGCAACGGGGCATAGTGATGCGCATCATATAAGAGCTGTTGATGGACAAGAGAATTCTTCAAGAAACAACAGAAATTATGGTGTCGATTACAATGGTCCTTCTGGAGTTGCAGGGACTTGGAATGGCGATGTCGCTAGAGCTTTATTTTATATGGGTGTACGATATAATGGTTTAAGTGTTGTAAACGGTAATCCTGTAGAGAATATTATTGGGCAAATTGGTGATTTGGCTACCTTATTACAATGGAATCATTCCGATCCAGCTGACGATTTTGAAATGAATAGAAATAATTATATTTATACATGGCAAGTGAACAGAAACCCATTTATTGATTACCCCAATTTAGCCGATTATATTTATGGTGCTAACTATGGTCAACAATGGTTTTCAACACTTAAAGTAAATGAAGTTACGAATACTAAAATAGCACTATATCCCAATCCAGCTAAAGACCAAATAACAATTGCTGGAATAACTTCTAAAAGTGATGTTAGTATTTATAGCTTATCTGGACAATTACTTTTTCAAACTAGCATTATGGGTGAAACGAACATTAAACTCGACTTGGCATCTGGAATCTATTTGTGTAAAATTACATCAGATAACCATGCTATAATTAAAAAGATTATTATTGATTAAAAATCGTTTTTTGGGTATAACAAAGAAAATATCTATATAAATTACTCCGGATTTCCATGGGTTTTACTCAAAAACAGAACAATTTGGAAACCTTTGATTTATAAAGTGGAGTCACGTTCGATAATGCTTGTGGCGAGTTCTATAGTTCTTGGCGAAAAAGGGATTATATCTTTTCGACAATTCATTTCTTCTAACAACAAATTGAATGATTCAACTCCCATTTCATAACTCGGTTGATCCACAGTGCTCAACTTTGGAGTAATGACTTGCGACATAAACCAATTGCTAAAACCAATAACTTTAACTTGTTCGGGGATTTTTATTTTGTTTTCATTAAAATGAGCTAAAACACCAACAGCTACTAGATCAGTTATAACAAATATGCCATCAACATCGGGATGCTCTTTAACAATTTGTTCGGCAAATAATTTACCTTCATCAAACGTTACATTTTTACATGTATATACCAAGTTGTAATCAAATGCAATTCTGTAATGTTCTAACGCTTTTTTATAACCCAAAAAACGATCAATTGCATTTTGAGGATTAACAGGACCACGAATATGTGCAATTTTTTTACATCCTTTTTTTATTAAATGTGCTGTTGCATCAAAAGCGGCATTTTGGTCATTAATAATTACCTTTGAACTTTTAATTAATTTTGATATTTTATCAAATTGCACAAATGGAATTTCACGTTTCAGAATTTCCTTAATATGATTTTCGTCATTTGAATCATTAGAAAGTGACATTATTATACCATCAACTCTTTTATTCATTAAAAGTTCTACTTGTTTTTTTTCTAACTCTAATGATTCATTTGATTGTAAAATGATGACCAAATAACCATTTTTTTCAGCTTCAGCTATTATTCCATTAATTACATTTGAAAAAAAGTGATGAACAACTTCTGGAATAATTAAGCCAATGGTTCGTGATTCTTTGGTACGAAGATTAACCGCAAAACTATTAGGTGTATATTGCAATGATGCAGCAAGATCTATTACTGATTTTTTAGTTTTTTCACTTACATCGGAATAATTTTTTAATGCTTTTGATACCGTTGTTATAGAAATCCCTAAAGTTTCAGCAATTTGTTTTAAAGTTGTTTCTTTCATTTGACAAAAATGATAAAAATAATTCAATAATCAAATCGAAAACGTTTTCGTTGATTTCGAAAACGTTTTCGGTAACGATTTCGTAATTTTACGTTTACAATTAATATATTTTTGAAAAATTAAATAACCAATTTTATTAATCAAACAAAAAATGAAAAATGAAAAAAATTACTAATTTTTTAAAAAAAATGATGTTTCTAGCAGTTGTATTGCTGTTCAATCAATCATTTTCTCAAAGTGGTGTTTTATCAGGAAAAGTTAATGACAAAAGTGGTGTTCCCGTTTTTGGCGCCAATGTTGTAGTCGGAATAAAATCGACTTCAACAGCTAGTGATGGTAGCTATTCTATTTCTGGAATACCAAATGGAACTGTTTCAGTTACGGTTTCATTCATTGGATTTAGAACTTTAAACAAAGAAGTTCAAATTAATGGAACGACCACTATGGATTTTACAATTCAAGACGATTCTTCTAATTTAGACGAAGTTGTTGTTACTGGTGTTGTTAATCCTAAATCTAAATTAAAATCAAGTGTTTCAATAACTTCTTTGGATGTGAAACAAGTGGAACAATTTGCACCTCGTTCAACAGCTGAAATTTTCAGAACTATTCCTGGTATTCGTTCAGAATCTTCAGGGGGTGAAGGAAATGCTAATATTGCTGTTCGTGGTGTGCCTATTTCTTCAGGTGGTTCTAAATATTTGCAAATTCAAGAAGATGGACTTCCTGTTTTATTATATGGAGATATTTCATTTGCAACAGCTGATATTTTCACAAGATTTGATGGAAATGTCGCAAAAATAGAAGCCATTCGTGGTGGATCTGCATCTATTTTAGCTACTAATTCACCTGGTGGAATTATAAACTTTATCAGCAAAACTGGTAAGACAGAAGGTGGTAGCGTTACAACGGGTTTTGGAATGGATTATAATAATTTCAGAACCGATTTTGATTACGGTACAAAAATTGGTGATGGTTTATATTTTCATACTGGCGGTTTTTATAGAGTTGGTGAAGGTGTTAGAAATACAGGATTTACTGCCAATAATGGGGGACAATTCAAATTTAATATTACTAAAGAATTTGAAAATGGTACAATTACAGTTTATGCCAAATTATTAAACGATAGAGCTGCAGCCTACATGCCAATGCCACTTCAAGTTTCTGGAACTAATGCAAGTCCTAATTGGAGTAGCATAAATGGTTTTGACGCAACTCATGGAGCTTTGCAATCGATTTATTTAACTCAAAATAACGGGCTTGGGGCAGATGGAGAATCAAGAAGAACAGCCGTATCAGATGGTATGCATCCAATTACCAAATCTATTGGAGCAAGTGCTAACTTTAACTTAGATAATAATTGGAAAATTTCTGAAAGTGGTAGATTTTCTTTTAATAATGGTGGCTTTATCGCTCCATTTCCAGCTGAAGTTGGTTCTGCGGCTGCAATTGCAAATTCATTCGGAACAGGATCTACTTTAACTTATGCGGACAATGGTGCTCCATTTAACAATCCAAACGGATTGGTTTCAAGAATTCACATGTTTGATACTCAATTGAACAATTTGAATAACTTTATGAATGATTTAAAAGTGACAAAAAAGTTTAATAATGTATCTGTTACTGCTGGTTATTTTAAATCTTTTCAAAATATCTCAATGTCTTGGACTTGGAACTCTTACTTGCAAGAAGTTTCTGACAATAACCCAAGATTGATTAATGTAACTAATGGTTCTGGAGTTTCACTTTCTCAAAACGGATTATATGCTTATGGAGTTCCTGCTTGGGGTAACTGTTGTACAAGAAATTATGATACACAATATAACGTTTCTGCGCCTTATGCAAGTGTAGCTGTTGAAATAACTGACAAATTATCTTTAGAAGGAGGTATTCGTTATGATACTGGAAAAGTTACAGGTTCATTTGCAGGAAGTTCACAAGTAGCTTATGATGTAAATAATGATGGAATTATTTCTGCTCCAGAAACGAGTGTTTCTGCTATCAATAATGCAGCTCCAACAGCAGTTCATTATGATTATCAATACTCCTCATATTCATTTGGAGCAAATTATACATTAACCTCTACTCAAGCCATTTTTGCTAGAACAAGTAAAGGTGCTTCCGCAAAAGCAGACCGTATATTATTCTCAGGATTGAACTATATGGATGGAAATTATGTGAATTCATTAGATTTTTTAACGCAAACAGAAATTGGTTACAAACAAAAATTCTCTAAAGGCTATTTGTACGCAACAATTTTCACAGCTCAAACAGATGAACAAACAGGCTTTGAAGCAACAAACCCAACTGCAGTTGTAAAAAACAATTATAAATCTACTGGTTTAGAATTAGAATCTTCTTATAATGTTAGTAATGATTTTTCTTTAAGAGGTGCTTTAACTTATACAAAAGCTGAAATAACTTCTGGGACATACCAAGGAAATGAACCAAGAAGACAACCAAAATTAATGTACAATTTCATTCCTTCTTACAAATTTGGAAAGGGCAAAAACGCCTTCGGTTTAAGTTTTATTGGCCAATCAAAAGCGTTTGCTCAAGATGAAAACAAATTGGTTATGAATGGATTTATGTTGGTAAACGGATTTGTTGATTATACTTTAACAAAAGGATTGTCATTAAATTTATCTGGAAACAACCTGTTCAATACTCTAGCTATCACTGAAACTGAAGAAGGAAGCATCACTGAAAACACTGTAAATTATGTAAGAGCAAGACCGCTACCTGGAAGATCAATTTCTATGGCAATTTCTTACAAATTTTAAATCGATTCATATTTGTTTTGTTAGCTAATAATTCCTGTATCACAATGATGCAGGAATTATTTTTAATAAATTGCCATTAGTTTTATAACTAAATTATTGTCTTTATTATGAGAAAACTTGTCATTTTATTATTATTGTTCATGCTTCATCTTAATGTGAATGCACAAACAATTTCTAAATTGGAGCCCGTTATTGAAAAACCTAAAACAATAATTATTTACGGAAGTCCCGATTGTCATTATTGTATCGCATCTAAAAATCTTTTAATTGAAAATAAAATTCCATTTGTTTTTTTTGATATCGATAGTAATAAAGATGCTTTGAATGAAATGTTAGCCAAATTAAAGAAAGCTAACATTAGTTTAAATAATCTCGGAATCCCAGTTGTAGATAAATATGGTGAAATTTTCACTAATAATGCCAACTTTGATGATTTCTTAAAAAAATTAATACACTAATATAATGCTAAAAAAACCTTATTTAAGCTTTTGGCAAATAATCAATATGAATGTTGGTTTTTTTGGTATTCAATATAGTTTTGGATTACAACAAAGTGCCGTAAATCCAATCTATGATTTCCTTGGTGCAAGTCCAGATCAATTACCATTATTGAATCTCGCTGGACCATTAACTGGATTGTTAATTCAACCATTAATTGGTGCCTTGAGCGACAAAACTTGGTTGCCAAAATTTGGGGGTCGAAGAAAGCCATATTTTCTAATTGGTGCTTTAATATGTAGTTTAGCTTTATTTCTGTTTCCTTTTAGTAGTTCAATTTGGATGGCAGCAGGTTTACTTTGGATTTTAGACGCAGGAAACAATACTGCAATGGAACCATATCGCGCTTTTATTGCTGACAAATTAGACGAATCACAGCAACCGACTGGTTTTCAGGCACAAAGTTTTTTCACAGGTTTCGGGCAAACTTTAGCCAATGTATCATTATTCCTTTTTCCACTAATTTTTATAGGAACAACAGGTAAATTACCAACATGGGTTTTTGCATCCTTTTTCCTAGGTGCTGTATGTTCAATTGCATCCGTTTGGTGGAGTTCGCACACCACAAAAGAAATTCCACCATCAGACGAAGAGTTAAAACAAATGCAATCCGAATCATTAAGCGTAATCACTCCATTTGTAGATATTTTAAAAGCAATCAAACACATGCCAAAAGTGATGTGGCAATTGGCTTTAGTATATTTATTTCAATGGTATGCCTTGTTTTGTTATTGGCAGAATTCTTCCAAAAGTATTGCGCTTTCGGTTTGGAATACAACCCCTGAAAAAGACATGAAATTATATGGTGAAGCGGTTAGTTGGACGGGTTTGGTCAATGGTTGGTATAATATTGTTACGTTTTTAATTGCTTTTGCTTTAGTTGGATTTGCTAAAAAATACTCGGCAAAATATGTGCATTTTGCTTGTTTATCACTTGCCGCAATTGGGTTTTTGGTTTTTCCACATATCGAAAATAAATATTTATTATTTCCGGCAATTACCGGTTTCGGAATTGGTTGGGCAAGTATGATGGGAATTCCTTATCTATTGGTTGTTAGTAAAATACCAAAAGAGCGATACGGAGTTTATATGGGAATTATCAACATGATGATTGTAATTCCTATGTTTATTCAAACCATCACATTCGGATTTATTATGAAGCATTTTCTAAATAATGATCCAAGATTAGCGATAACTTTTGCTGGAGTTTTACTGGTTCTAAGTGCCATTTGTACTTTATTTATGAATACAAAAAAAGAAATTAGTGAATAATATAGCTCACCATAAAGCCATCGAATTATTGCATAAAGTTGCAACACCCAACGGATTTTTAGCTAGTGCAGAAAACACTACTAACTATCAAAGAGTTTGGGCGCGTGACGGAGTTATATGTGGTTTAGCTGCATTGGCATCAGGCGATGAACAACTGGTGTCAACATTTAAAAATACCTTAGAAACATTAGCCAATCATCAACATAAAATTGGAACTATTCCATCAAATGTTTTAATCGACAAAGATAAGACTGATGTCAGTTATGGTGGTTTAGCAGGAAGAGTTGACGCAGTTACTTGGTTTGTAATTGGAATTTGTCAATACGGTTTACAATCGAAGGATTCAGCATTTGTAACGAAATATAAGTCGCATATTGAAAAATGCTTGACACTTTTAGATTCATGGGAATTCAATAATAAGCATCTTATTTATGTGCCACTTTCAGGAAATTGGGCCGACGAATACATTACAGATGGTTACGTTTTGTATGATCAATTGTTGCGAATTTGGGCTTTAAAAAGCTATAATCATTTTGCCAAAAGCGACATCATTTCAAATAAAATTGAAAACATTACCAAACAAATCGAAATTAATTTCTATCCAAATTCAGTTGGCGAGAAATACCACGAACGCGCTTATAACGAAGTTGATTTTAAAGCATATTTGCCTAGTTCGTTTTCGCCATCGGGTTATAAAACACCCTTTGATGCTTTTGCGAATTCTTTGATTTTATTGTTGAATGTTGGTTCGAGTGAGCATCAAAAAGCTATTATTAATTATTCTAAATCACTTGCGTCTGAAACAAAACTTGGATTATTGCCAGCTTTTTGGCCACCAATTTTTCAAGAAGATGAACATTGGAATTTATTAAAAAATAATTGCAAATACGAATTCAGAAATTACCCTTATGAATTTCATAATGGCGGAAGTTGGTCCATGGTAAATGGATTTTTTGGCTTGGCTTTGCTTTCAAAATCAGAAAATAAAGCAGCAGAAGATGTTTTAGAAAAAATAAACCATGCCAATGCTATAAATGAGTATTCTTTTTACGAAAATTTCAATACCCAAACACAAGAACCTAACGGAGTTTCCTATTGTGCTTGGAGTGCAGCAGCGGCAGTTTTAGTTCATCAGTCATTAAATAATAATTTTAAAATAGTTTTTTAAATTGAAATCTATAGATATCATAAGTATTGGAGAAGTTTTGATTGATTTTATTGGTCATGAAGTAAACACATCTATCAACAGAACCAAAGATTATCACCGCTTTTTGGGAGGTTCACCAACTAATGTTGCAGTTAATGCTTCTCGATTGGGATTAAAATCTGTTTTAGTGGCTTCGTGCGGACAAGACGGATTGGGAGATTATGTAGTTAGAAAATTGAAATCTAATAACGTAATTACAACACAAATAAGAAAATCGGAAAGCGCACCAACTTCAGTAATTTTTGTGTCAAAATCTACAGAAACTCCCGATTTTATTCCGTACCGTCAAGCCGATTGTGAGATTTATCAAAATCAATTGCCAGACGAAATCATAGCTGATGCCAAAATATTTCACACCACTTGTTTTGCATTAAGTAAAAATCCCGCAAGAGAAACTATTTTGAATAGAGCAAAAAAGGCCAAAGAATTAGGATTACAATTGAGTATTGATATTAATTTTTCAGAACGAATTTGGCCAAATAGAGAAGAGGCAAAAGAGGTTTTGAAAGAATATTTACAAAACGACCCTTTAGTCAAATTAAGTGAAGACGATTGCTATAGATTGTTTGCAGAAGTAAAATCGGATGATTATATATTTAATTACTTTCATAATCTTGGAGCTACAACGATTTGTTTGACTAAAGGAAAAAATGGTGTGATTGTATCAGATTTAAAAAAAGGTTTATTTTTTCAAAAAGCTATTCAAATTACTGAAATTAAAGATACAACAGGTGCTGGTGATGCTTTTTGGACCGGTTTTTTATATGCTCAAATTGAACATAAAAGCTTAAATGAAAGTATTACCATAGCGCAAAAATTAGCGATAATAAAACTACAAAGTGTTGGAAGATTACCTGATAACATCAATATAAAAAAGCTAATTCAAGAGTAGTTTTCGATTTAAAGTTCTATTTATGTTAGAAATTAACCAATTATTAAAATGATTTTGAATCTAAAATAGTTAAAAAAATACCCCAAGAAGTGTTTACCTTTTGGGGTGTTTTTTTTTAGAAAATTATTAAAGATTTAAAAGGTCTATTTGCCTTCCATTTCTTTTACTTTAGCTTTTAATGGTTTGGCTTTATCCATTATTTCTAAGGCATTATAAACATTCAATAACGTTTTTGCGGCTTCTAAGTTTTTAGCATCTAACGAAACTGCTTTCTCTAGAAAAGGCATTGCGCCTGTATATACGTCAATTTGTTGTTTTCTTAAAATAGTATATTTTGCATTATCTTCTTTTGAGTTACCTAATTTTTTTATTTTTTCAATTAGCGGTTTATCCGCATCCAATTTCAAAATTGCTAAATTCAAATAAGCATTGGTATAAGTTGGATCAATTTCTATAGCTTTCAAATAATATTTTTCTGAATCGACTAATTCTTTGTTATTATAAGTAATTACACCCAGATTATAAAACAAATCGGCATTATTAGGGTTTTTTTCTAAGATTTCTGAAACCAATTTTTTATACATTACAAAATCTTTAGCGTCTAAATACAAATTCGCTTCTGTCAGAATTAAGGAAGTGTCACCTGGATTAGCAGCTTTTGCATCTGAAATTGCTTTCTTAGCTTCTTCTATTTTACCTTTTTGAACATAAATCAAGGCCACATTTTTATATATCTCCCCTCTTTTAGATGGAATTTTTTCATCTCTTGGTTCAGCATGTGTTTTCAAATTTACAAATGCATCTCTATCTGCTTTTAAATTAAAATTTTCTTCAATTTTAGTAGTTAGATTTTTTGCCCAATAAATGGTAGCTTCGCCAGAATAATTTAATTTAATTAACTCATTATAATAGTCTAAAGCAACATCATAATCCAATCCATTTACTGCATAACTAGCAGCGTAGTACAATTTTTCAACATCTTTAGTATCTAAATCATATACTGATTTTAACTCTTTAGCTGCAAAACTATAATTCTTTTTATTGCCATTTTCGATAGCCGCAGAAACTAAATTGGATTTTAGAACCGTGATAGCTTCTTGAGCCTGATCGGTATATTTTGATTTTCCAGATTTTTTTTCTGTTGCCAACATTTCCTGATACGCTTTAGCCGCTAAAAGTTGACTGTTCTGAACATCCGTATTTCTTTTTACTAATTCAGAATACACATTTCCTTTCACAAAGAAAAATTGGGCTTTTTCAGCTTCAGTTGCATTGGACAAAAGACTTTCAGCTTGTTGCAAAGAAGCATTAGCTTCTATTGGATCACCATTTTTAAGTGCTTTTTCAGCCGCTTTTATTTGATCTTTTTGAGCAAAAGTGCTAACTGAAATCAATACAGCTGACGCTAGCAGTACATATTTACTTTTCATTTTTTTTAAATTTACTATTAATTAATTTTTATGATAAAAAAAAGACAAATTTCAAACCAGTTATTTTAGGAATGAAATTTGTCTTTCTTATTATTTATTCTTCATTATCGTCTGAATCTTCATCGTCTGAATCCTCTTCGTCTTCATCAGATGTTTCATCATCATCGTCTTCGTCGTCTTCTACAGAACCGTCGTCTTCAAGAATCTCTAAAACGGGCTTTACTCTTTCTATAGCTTCAACCTCAACAACATTACCATCTTCATCGACAACAACTTCAGCTACATCGTCTTTCATTACTTTTGTAACAGCTGCTATAGAATCATTTCCTTTAATGTTAATTAATTTCACGCCTTGTGTTGCACGACCCATAACTCTCAAATCTTCAACTGCCATTCTTATTGTCAATCCAGATTTGTTAATAATCATTAAATCATCGGCATCTGTAACTGCGTTAATGGAAATTAATTTTCCTGTTTTCTCTGTAATATTAAGGGTTTTCACTCCTTTTCCACCACGATTTGTAATTCTATATTCATCTAAACTAGAACGTTTACCGTAACCATTTTCTGCAACCACAAGAATTTCACTATTCATATCATTTACAGAAACCATTCCGATTACCTCATCCGTTTCGTCTTTTAATCGAATTCCACGAACTCCCGAAGCGGTTCTTCCCATTGGTCTGGTTTTAGTTTCTTCAAAACGAACTAATTTACCTGATTTTACTGCCAAAATAATTTGACTGTTACCGTCTGTTAATTTGGCTTCTAACAATTCATCCCCTTCTTTAATGGTAATAGCTGCAACACCGTTTACACGAGGTTTTGAATATTTATCTAAAGACGTTTTCTTTACCATACCTTTTTTAGTAACCATAATCAAATTATGACTTTTGATATAGTCTTGGTCTTTCAAGTCTTGTGTACAAATAAATGCTTTAACTTTATCGTCATTCTCAATGTTGATTAAGTTTTGTAAAGCACGTCCTTTTGCGGTTTTACTTCCTTCTGGAATTTCATAAACACGCATCCAGAAACATTTTCCTTTTTGTGTAAAGAACATCATGTACTGATGGTTTGTGGCCACAAACATGTGTTCTAAGAAATCTTGATCACGTGTTCCTGCGCTTTTTTGACCTACTCCTCCTCTATTTTGAGTTTTGTATTCGGTTAGATTGGTACGTTTGATATAACCCGCATGAGATATGGTAATAACCACATTTTCATCTGCAATTAAGTCCTCAATACTAACATCTCCACCAGAATATTCAATTTGAGAGCGACGAGCATCGCCATATTTCTCTCTAATTTCAACTAATTCTTCTTTAATCAAATTGGTTCTTAAATCAACATCAGCCAATAACGCTTTCAAATGATCTATTAACTTCATCAAATCTTCGTATTCAGATCTTAACTTGTCTTGTTCCAGACCCGTTAATTGACGTAAACGCATTTCAACAATGGCACGAGATTGAATATCAGAAAGTTTGAATCGTTCTATCAATCGTTCTCTGGCTTCTTCCCCATTTTTTGAAGCACGAATAATTTTGATAACCTCATCAATATTATCAGAAGCGATAATTAAACCTTCTAATATATGAGCTCTTTCTTCAGCTTTTCGTAATTCAAATTGCGTTCTTCTTACCACAACATCATGACGATGTTCAATAAAGTAATGAATCATATCCTTCAAATTCAACATTTGAGGACGTCCTTTCACTAAGGCAATATTGTTAACACTGAAAGAAGATTGTAATTGTGTAAATTTATAAAGTGTGTTCAATACTACGTTTGGTGTAGCATCACGTTTTAAAATATATACAATTCGCATTCCGTTTCTATCTGATTCATCACGAATATTAGCAATGCCATCTATTTTTTTATCGTTTACCAAATCAGCGGTTTTCTTTATCATGTCCGTTTTGTTAACTTGATAAGGAATTTCGGTCACAATAATTGATTCACGACCTTCCATCTCTTCAAAGTTTACTTTGGCACGCATCACAATTCTACCACGACCTGTTTTGAAAGCTTCACGAACACCCTCATACCCATAAATAATACCTCCCGTTGGAAAATCTGGAGCTTTAATGTGAGTCATCAATTCGTCAATTTCAATGTCATTATTATCCAAATAGGCTAATGTTCCATTGATAACTTCAGTCAAATTGTGGGGTGGCATATTAGTTGCCATACCTACTGCAATTCCTGTTGCTCCATTTATCAATAAAGTAGGGACTCTTGTTGGCATTACTTTTGGCTCATATAAAGTATCGTCAAAATTCAATTGAAAATCAACGGTTTCTTTTTCGATATCGGCCATAATTTCTTCTGAAATCTTTTTCATTCTTGCCTCAGTGTAACGCATGGCTGCAGGGCTATCTCCATCTACAGAACCAAAGTTACCTTGACCGTCTACTAAAAGATAACGCATTGACCATTCTTGAGCCATACGTACCATGGCATCATATACAGAAGTATCGCCATGAGGGTGATACTTTCCTAAAACTTCCCCTACAATTCTTGCCGATTTTTTATGGGCCGATTTTGATGTTACTCCTAAATCATACATCCCATAAAGCACTCTTCTATGTACTGGTTTTAAACCATCTCGCACATCAGGCAACGCTCTTGATACAATTACTGACATCGAATAATCGATGTAAGCTGATTTCATTTCGTCTTCTATGTTAATAGGAATTAACTTTTCTCCGTTAGACATATTTTATACTTAATATTAAAAATTATTCGTTTTAAAAATCTCGCTAATATACGATTTTTTTAATTGCTCTTAAACTCGAAAGGGATGAAAATTTACTGAATTTATTAACAAATCAGTGAAGTTATTAAAGAAAAAAGAGATTGAATTCTAAAAAATAGAATTTAAGCACTCTATTGAAGTCTATGCACCTTTTATAAAAAAAAATCAAAAATTAAATTAATTGCAAATGATCCTTAATTGTTATTTTCTAT
>CAIRNC010000085.1 GCA_903879875.1 uncultured Bacteroidota bacterium | reverse complement strand
ATTTATCCATTTTTTCATTCAAACTTGGGTCTTGAATATCAAGTCGCAACACTCGACCTTGAGGTCCATAAAAACCACCTGCAGTTCCTGTAAAACCTTTGAAAATAGTATCGCTTTCTAATTTTTTTTCTAATATTGCACTTCCTTTAATTACATACGGACGACCTTTTCTCAAATCCCAATTGGTTTGTTTGATAAATGCATCTTCCATTGCCACTTCAGAAATTTCATCAATCAAATAGGAGCGGAGCATGTTGTCCAATCCCAATCCATATTGGCTTAAAACAATACTATCGCAAGGAATATTCGCTTGAAGAGAACCTGAAGTTCCAATTCGTACAATATTTAATGAAGTAAGTTGTTCTTTCGGCATTTTGGTTTCCAAATCAATATTGACCAAAGCGTCTAATTCGTTCATTACAATGTCAATATTATCTGGTCCAATTCCGGTTGACATAACGGTTATTCTTTTTCCTTTGTAGGTTCCCGTTTGTGTTTTGAATTCTCTTTTTTGTTGTGAAAATTCAATAGTATCAAAAAATTTTGTGATTTTCTCTACACGATTTTGGTCGCCAACAAATATAATATCTTTAGCAATATGTTCAGGTTTCAGATTCAAGTGATATACACTTCCGTCTGGATTTAAAATTAATTCTGATGATTGTATCATTCTTTATGTTTTTATTTTAATAATTTTTAAGTACAGAAAATTAGTTATTTATCCTCCAACTCGTTTTACTTTAAAGCCTTTTTCTTTTAACAAGGTCATTATTTTATCACGATAATCCCCTTGAATTATAATGCTATCGTCTTTAAAAGTGCCTCCAACGCTGAGTTTTGTTTTTAGCTCTTTCGCTAATAGTTTAAAATCTTCGTCAGTGCCTTCATAACCTTCAATGATAGTTGTTGCTTTTCCCTTTCGTTTTTCAAATTTGCAAATCATGGGCTCTTTTTGAATATAAAGCGTATGAATATCTGTATTACTAGCTTCAGGTTCGTTTGAAACTACATGATCTGGAAATAGGTTTTTTAGCTGTTCTTGTAAGTCCATTTTTAAAAAACTAAAAAGACATCGAGTAGAACTCAATGCCTTTTGTATTGAAGTGTAAAATTACATTAATTTTTGAATCAACCCAAATTCGTTTGGATTTACTTCACATATTTCAATGAAACCCAATTGTTTCTTTGAAATTTTTTAATGTAAGTAAGTCCTTTTTCGGTACACGAAGCAGCTATAAACGGAATGTCTTCTTCGTAAAATCCGCTTAAAAGTAAAATACCATTTTTGTTCAAACAATCCACATAAGCTTGCATGTCGTTTAACAAAATATTTCGGTTGATATTGGCAATTATTAAGTCATAATGCTTGTCTTTTAGTAGAGCGGCATCCCCTTCATAAACCGATATCGAATGACAATTATTACGTTCTGCGTTTTCGATTGAATTCTGATAGCACCAATTGTCAATATCGATTGCATCTATAGGATTGGCGCCTTTCATTTCTGCTAAAATGGCCAATATGGCTGTGCCACAACCCATGTCTAGTGTTTTTTTATCAACAACATCGGTTTCTAACAAATGTTGAATCATCATGTGGGTCGTTTCGTGGTGTCCTGTACCGAAACTCATTTTAGGTTCAATTACAATATCGAATTTAGCCTCCGTTTTAGGATGAAATGGAGCACGCACATGACAAGTACCATCCACATCAATAGCCTCAAAGTTTTTTTCCCATTCTTCGTTCCAGTTTACTTGTTCAATTTCTTCAATGGTATAGGAAATAACAAATTCCGGTGAAGAAAGGATGTGTAAATTTTCTAATATATCGGGAGTACAAAGTGGTTTTTGGATATAAGCTACAATCCCGGAATCACTCTCGATAAAGCTTTCAAATGGTAATTCGCCTAATTCAGCAACTAAAATTTCACTTCCTAGTTCTTTTGGTGCTACACTAAAATGAAAGCCTAAATATACGTTTGACATTTTTATTTTTTTTGCAAATGTACTAATAGCGACGTCAATCTCTTTTTATACACTTAATTATTTTTCGTATTTCAATACTATTAGTACCTTAACTTTTACCAATGCTTTGTTTTATGCCACAGATTAAAAAGATTCTCAAAGATTTTAAATTTAAAACTGTGAAAAAAATGGATAAAATCGGTGTCCTCTGTGTTCCATTTTAGCAATTGGTTTACTTTGCTGACATTCTAACAATCTAATAGCTGATTAACAATTGCATTTCCGTTTTTTATGGAACAGGAACAAAACTAATCGCCGTTCCGCCACCTGGTGCTAATGTTAATTTTATTTTGGATTTTGAAGTAACAACCAAACTGCTAATTTTATACGCAATCGGATTGGTTT
>CAIRNC010000084.1 GCA_903879875.1 uncultured Bacteroidota bacterium | reverse complement strand
ACTTTCGTGAGAAATTTGCTGTAAATTATTGCAAAAAAATTCCAAATGAGGTAAAAGCAATTCGATATTGTCTAAAAAAACCAATTCTAAAACCCAGCACGCTTTGTGTGCGTTTTTATTAGAAACAGAAAAACCTAAAGTTAACAATTCCTGAATCCATTGATGATTTTCTTTTACAGCATCCGCCAATTTTTGTCTGCTCTCTCTGTGAGCCGTCATGTTTTCTAATAAATTTTCAAGGGAATTACTCATAAAATGGTATGAAAAAAAATATTTTCAAATGTATAAAATTCTTAGTACTTAAAACAGTATTAGTCAGTACGCAATTAGTATCTTTGCAACTTATTTTTAAAATCAAAACAAATGATACAACTACACGATAAGCATTTTGTTCCGTTTATTTCTTCTGAAGAAATAGATTTTGCATTAGCAAACATGGCGAAACAAATGGATGATGATTTTTTTGACGAAGTACCCGTTTTTATTGGTATTCTTAACGGAGCATTTATGGTTTTGTCCGATTTAATGAAGCATTACAGAGGCATGTGCGAAGTTAGTTTTATGAAAATGGCATCTTATGACGGAATGACTTCTACAAACGATGTAAAACAACTTATTGGTCTTAATCATAATTTAGAAGGACGAACTGTTGTCATTGTTGAAGATATTGTTGATACTGGAAATACTATTGAAGAATTAAAAGCTATTTTCAAACAACAAAACGTAAAACATTTTAAAATTGCTACATTATTTCTAAAACCTGATGCTTATAAAAAAGACATTAAAATTGATTATGTAGGCATAAGAATTCCGGATAAATTCATTGTAGGTTATGGATTGGATTACGATGGACTTGGCAGAAATTTAAGAGATGTTTATCAACTACACGAATAACTAATTTTCAACATATCTAACTACTTTTAAAATGATTAATATCGTTCTTTTCGGAAAACCCGGAGCAGGAAAAGGCACACAAGCTGAATTTTTAAAAACAAAATACCAACTAACACATCTTTCTACTGGAGATATATTTAGATTTAATATTAAAAACGATACTGATTTAGGAAAACTTGCCAAAAGCTACATGGATAAAGGTGATTTGGTTCCTGATGAGGTAACTATAAAAATGTTAGAAAGCGAAGTGGAAAACAACAAGGAAACCAAAGGTTTTTTATTTGATGGTTTTCCAAGAACGTTAGCTCAAGCAGAAGCATTAGATCTTTTTTTAGACACAAAAAATTGGAATGTAACTGCTACAATTGCATTGGAAGCAGACGATGAAATTTTAATAAAACGCTTGCTAGAACGCGGAAAAACTAGCGGAAGACCCGACGATCAAGACGAAGAAAAGATTAGAAATCGATATCAAGAATACAACGAAAAAACGGCTCCTTTAATGGCGTATTATAACAATCAGAATAAATTTTATGCTGTTGATGGCATAGGTTCAATTCAAGAAATTACAGAACGATTAAGTGCCGTAATTGAAAAGCTGTAAAGCTAAATTGATGTCGGAATTGGAGTAAAAATAAAAACAAAAAATGACTGAAGGTAACTTTGTAGATTACGTAAAAATATATGTTTCGTCTGGAAAAGGCGGAAAAGGATCAACGCATTTACATAGAGAAAAATTTATAGAAAAAGGCGGGCCTGATGGAGGAGACGGAGGTCGTGGAGGTCACGTATATTTGGTTGGAAACAAAAGCCTATGGACATTATTTCACCTCAAATTTGCCAAACACGTAAAAGCGGGTCATGGTGGTGATGGTGGTGGCGACAGAAGCACAGGAGCTGATGGTGAAGATAAATTTATTGATGTTCCACTAGGAACGGTAGTTCGAGACAAAGAAACCAACGAAATATTATTTGAAATTACAGAAGATGGCGAAAGAAAAATTGTAGCCAAAGGTGGTAAAGGAGGCTTAGGAAACTGGCATTTCAGAAGTTCCACCAACCAAACGCCTCGCTATTCTCAACCCGGATTACCTTCGGAAGAAATAGACATGATATTGGAATTAAAAGTTCTTGCAGATGTTGGTTTGGTAGGTTTTCCAAACGCAGGAAAATCGACTTTGCTTTCTGTTTTAACGTCTGCAAAACCAAAAATTGCCGATTATCCATTTACTACATTAAAACCCAATTTAGGTATTGTAGCCTATCGTGATTTTCAATCATTTGTAATAGCCGATATTCCTGGAATTATTGAAGGTGCCGCTGAAGGAAAAGGTTTAGGGCATTACCTTTTGAGACATATTGAAAGAAATTCGACACTTTTGTTTTTAGTTCCAGTTGACACCAATAATATTAAAGCGGAATATGATATTTTGGTTAATGAATTGACCAAATACAATCCCGAAATGTTAGATAAAGAGCGCATGTTGGTGATTTCAAAATGCGATATGTTGGACGACGAATTAAAAGCAGAATTAAAAATACAATTAGACAAAGAATTTGAAAACATTCCTTATTTATTTATCTCATCAGTTGCTCAACAAGGTTTATCTGAATTAAAAGATAAACTATGGCAAATGTTGAATGAATAAATTTAAAAGCTTCATTCCTTAAAATAAATAGTGTTTTCTTTTTAAATAGCCTCATTTTAGCTTCATCACAAAATGAATAAAACAATTCAACTACAAGATTTAGGTTTAAAAGATTATAAAGAAACTTGGGAATACCAAGAATCCCTTTTTGCAGAAATTGTTGATTTGAAAATAAAAAATAGAAAGGAAGAATCGCAAATCGAAACCCCAAATCATTTTCTATTTGTTACCCATCCACACGTTTATACTTTAGGTAAAAGTGGCGATTTATCGAATCTGCTTTTGTCAGAAAAACAATTAGAGGCTAAAGGCGCTACTTTTTACAAAATCAATAGAGGTGGTGATATTACCTATCATGGTCCAGGTCAAATAGTTGGTTATCCAATATTGGATTTAGAAAATTTCTTTACGGATATTCATAAATATTTACGTTTTTTAGAAGAAGTAATAATTCTAACTCTCGCAGAATATGGAATAGAAGGAAGCCGAAGTGAAGGTGAAACTGGAGTTTGGCTTGGAGTAGGAACGCCATTTGCTAGAAAAATATGCGCAATGGGTGTGCGCGCATCACGATGGGTAACCATGCATGGATTTGCATTGAATGTAAATGTTGATTTAGGCTATTTTGACAATATTATTCCATGTGGCATCCGTGGCAAAGCGGTAACATCTTTGAACAATGAGCTTGGTGTAGAAAAAGTGAATGAATCAGAAGTGAAAGAAAAAATCCTAAAACATTTCTTAACTATTTTTGAAGCAACTTTTCATAAATTATAAATCAAACGCATATTGTTCTGGCATTAACCGAAAAGACAATCTGTGGTACTTTGTAATGCCATATTTTCGTATCGCTTCCCGATGTTCTTTAGTAGGATAACCTTTGTTTTTTTTCCAATTGTACATCGGAAATTCTTCGTGAATTTCATTCATATAAGCCTCTCGATAGGTTTTCGCTAAAATGGAAGCCGCTGCAATACTTAAAAACTTTTCATCGCCTTTAATGATACTCGTCGTTGGTATGGATTGTAAAATTGATTTTTCCTCTTCTGAAAATATTTTCCCGGATTTATAAACAATACCCTTTTTTTGAATTAAGGGACGATTGCCATCAACAATAATATATTCTGGTTTTGGATTTAATTTTAAAACACATTCCTGCATTGCTTTTAATGAAGCGTTTAGAATATTTATTTCATCTATTATGATTGATTCTATATGAGTAATTGCAAAAGAAATAGCTGTTTTCTCAATAATTGGGCTTAATTTTTCTCGTGCTTTTTCTGAAAGTTGCTTGCTATCATTAATTAATGCGTATAAATTTTCAATAGAATCAATTAAAGTATCTTCTTCAAATGTAGGAACTTGTGGAAGAATTAAAGCAGCAGCAGTTACAGGACCTGCAAGACAACCTCTACCAGCTTCGTCGGTTCCAGCTTCTAAATAAGGATTTAAATAATAAGGACTTAACATTAATTTAATTTTGACAAAAGTATAACAAAATGAAAAATAACCTGCATTATTCATTGTCAATTGGTATGCAAATTGTGAATTATGATTTTTTTAGAATAGATGATAACAATAAATAATAATTTATTTGTCTCTTAAAATTTGGTTAATTAAGAAATTATTAAGAAGTTTGCGCAATAACTAACTCAAATAAAATTAACATGAGATCAAAGTTCAAATGGATTTTTACGCTATTAGTAGCGTTAACAATGCAGTTTTCTTTTGCGCAAGAGAAAACTGTTACAGGTGTGGTTTCTGATGCTACAGGACCATTACAAGGTGTAAATGTTGTTGTAAAAGGTACAACACGAGGTACGCAAACAGATAGTAAAGGTAAATATACTATCAAAGCCAATCAAGGTGAAGTATTAGTGGTTTCATACATTGGTATGAAAGATGTAACCTTAACTGTTGGTACTTCAAATACTGCAAATGTAAAAATGCAAGATGGTATTGACTTAGTTGATGTAGTTGTTCAACAAGGGTATAGATCGGTAACTAAGAAAAGTGCAGTAACTGCTGCAGCTTCTTTGTCTAGTAAGACGATAGAGAACCGTCCAAATGCAAATGTTGTTAATACTTTACAAGGGCAATTAGCAGGGGTAAATATTACTTCTGGGTCAGGTCAACCTGGTTCAAAATCAACTGTAATTATTAGAGGAGTTGGTACAATTTCTGGAAATACAGATCCTCTTTACGTTGTTGATGGTTTTCCATCTAATAGTGATAATTTTAGATCAATTAACCCTAATGATATTGCGTCTGTAGATGTTTTAAAAGATGCTGCAGCTATCTCGGAATTTGGATCGAGAGGTTCTAATGGGGTAATTGTAATTAAAACAAGAAAAGGTAATTATGGTGAAGCTAAAACTACTTTTAGATATTCAAGCCAATATGGTGTAAGTGAATTACAAAAACCAAGATACAGCTATGCAAATGCAAAACAATTATTGAAAATTGAGCAAATCAATGGTGCTGGTTTAGGGTCTACATTGAATGATGCTGAAATAGATGCCTATTCAACCAATACGGATTGGGTTAATTATTTTTTCCGTAAGGGTACTTCAACTTCTCATAATTTCAGCATTGAAAATAACTCTAAAAACATCAATGCATATACATCAGCTAGTTATTTTGAGCAAGAGGGTGTTCTTAAAACTACAGGATTAAAAAGATTTACTTTAAGAAGTAATATTAATGGTAGATCTACTAATGAAAAATTTAAATATGCGATTAACGCATCTTTTGGTCATTCTAAAAATAATGAAGCGACTAATTTAGGTGGAGGAGCAGTAAATAGAAATTATGTTTTAGGTGCATATGCTGGTGCTCCTTATGTTTCTCCTAATCAATATCAAAATTCACAACAATTGTTTGATTTGTATCAAACGGATGGAACTTTGTTGTATACACCTTTGTTTTTGATAGATAAATTAAATACCTATTCTAATATAACTGAAGAAACGAGAATCGACTTGAATACAGAATTATCGTATAAAATCACTAAAGATTTAACAGCAAGAGTTAGAACTGGAGCTCAGTTGTTGTCTACTCGTTTCAATCAAGCGGAATATCCTATTTCGTTTAATGCTTTATTGTTTCCTAATGCTGATGGTACTCCTGCGGGTTTTGAAGACATTAATCAGAGAAGAGAATTTTTGTTTAATAATTTATGGCAATTAGATTACACTAAAGTAATAGATAAACATACTTTCAATGTTGCTGTAAATTCTGAATTTAACAATTCAATCTTAAATACAAATAATTTTAGACAAAGAGGATTGAATCCATTAACATTTGTGCCTAACACGGGTATTGGGTATATTGGAGATACGGGAGCTAATGATGTACATGTACCTCAAATTTCAGCTTCACAATTAAGAGTTAACTTAATATCTTATTTTGCATCATTTGATTATGATTACAACAAAAAATATGGAGTTGTTGCTTCGGTAAGAAGAGATGGAGCTAGTAGGTTTGATAAAGAAAAATTTGGTAATTTTTGGTCTTTAGGTGCCAGATGGAATATGGATGAAGAGGATTTTATGAAATCGTTGGATTTTGTTAATGTATTAAAACTAAGAGGTTCTATTGGGACAGTTGGAAATCAAAGAATTGTCGATGGTTCAATTTATATTGCGACCAATCCACCAGGATTTATGGACACATATCCAGTTGCTAACAACACTTACAATAATAATCAAGGGTATAATGTTTCTTTTGGTTATCCAGATCTTAGATGGGAAACTACCAAACAATACAATTTTGGTATGGATTTTGAACTTTTTAATGCAAAATTGAGAGGTAGTGCAGATTATTATAACAGGAAAACGACTGATTTGTTTATGACATATCCTACAGTTCCAGCATCAGGAACAACATTTGTTAATCAGAATACTCCAACATCTATAACCAATAAAGGTTATGAATTAAGTTTAGCTTATGATCTAGTTAGAACTTCATCAACTAAGTTAACATTAAGAGCTAATGGTTCATACAATAAAACTGTTGTTGATGGAATTAGTGCCGCTAGCAATGGTCAAATGTTTGCTGGTACAGGGCCAACTTATATCACTCAAAATGGAGGAAATATAGATGAGTTTTATGTTTATCATTATATTGGAGTTAATCCTCTTAATGGTGAATTTTTATTTGAAGATAAAGATGGAAACCCTACAGAGACTCCTACGGCTGAAGATAAAAAAGCTACAGGGAAAAATTCTACACCAATCATTCAGGGTGGTTTTGGTTTTGATTTTGAATACAAAGGCTTTTTTGCATCCACTTTATTTACTTATGCTGCTCAAGTATGGAGATATGATGCAGATTTACAAAACCTATATGACCCAAGCAATTTAGGTCAATTTACGGTATCGGATGATTTATTAAATGCTTGGACACCTACAAATACTAACACTGATGTTCCCGCAATCACTGCTGCTGGTTATGGTTTTGAAAATGATTCAGATCGTTATATTAAAGATGCTTCTTATATCAGGTTAAGAAACCTTCAAATAGGCTATCGTTTACCTAAAAAATATGTTGAAAAAACATTATTTAAAGATATTTCTGTAACACTTCAAGGAGAAAATTTATACAATTTCACTAAATGGAATGGCTTTGATCCTGAAAGTGATAGAACTTTAGACGTTTATCAGTACCCAACTCCTAAAATATATACTTTAGGTTTAGATTTAAAATT
>CAIRNC010000083.1 GCA_903879875.1 uncultured Bacteroidota bacterium | reverse complement strand
GTAGTGGCCAATGGGCAAACCAATTCTGCTACAATAAATATTACCACTAGTGCTTCGATAGGTCCTTTTGCAGTTACCTCTCAAAACACGGATGGTGTAAGTTGGGCTGTGGGAAGTTCGCAAACCATTACTTGGAGTGTGAATACTACATCAACCATGACAGGTGCTGCTAATGTGAACATTTTATTGTCAATTGATGGAGGAGCTACTTTTACCACTTTAGTAGCAAATACGCCAAACGACGGTACAGAAACCATCACGGTTCCAAACACTCCTTCGATTAATTGTAGATTAATGATTCAACCAACAGCTCATATTTTTTATGCTGTTAACGCTAAACCTTTTTCAATTGGGTTTTCAGTAGTAAACAATTGCAATACTTATACCGATAGTTCTCCTTTAGTTTTTGTAGATCAACCAGCAGGAAGTTATACGACCAGAACACTAACTTTACCAGCATCTACCGAAACAATTTCCGATGTAAATGTATCTATGAAAGTGACACACACCTACCTTTCGGATGTTCAAACCGATATTAGCAGTCCAACCAATCCAAGTACTTTTATAAAGTTGTTAAACAGAAAGTGTACTTCTACTAACGGATCATTAAATTTAAAATTCAGTGATGGCGCAGCAGCAATAAATTGTACTGCAGGCGGAACTACTTTGCAAACGGTAGCTCCTGATGGGTCTTTAGCTACATTTAATGGACAAAATTCAGAAGGGGTTTGGACTTTTAGAGTTTACGACAACTATTCACCTGATACTGGAACTATTAATTCGTGGGCAGTTGAAGTATGTACACAAACTATTACGCCATTGCCTTTAGCTACAACAACTTTTGAATTGTCTAATTTTACTATTTTTCCAAATCCAAACAACGGTAACTTTACCGTTCAATTTGATTCCGCTAATCAAGGCGATGTAAATATTGTAGTAAACGATTTGAGAGGAAGAAATGTTTTTTCAAAAACATATACTAATACGGGTTTATTTTCTCAAAACCTTCAATTAGATGCTATTCAAACAGGTATTTATTTAGTAACTGTGAAAAATGGAGACAGACAAACTGTTAAGAAAATTGTTATAGAATAATAATTCATTTTCTACATTCAAAATAAAACTCCGCTTTACAGCGGAGTTTTTAATTTTATCTTATTATTGATTTGGTTTAATTTATTATACTATATGACCTTTCATTACCATTAACCAAAAAACTGACTACAGATTTCAAGGATTCTCATGGATTTTAGCATTAAAACTGCGGAAAAACCTATGAAATCTGCGGCAAGATTTTTATTTTGTATAGCACAATCAAATTAAATAAATAGCCGCTATAAGTGATGGAATCAGCTATAGCGGCTATTTATTTTTAGAATCTTATCGGAAAAACCAAAGGGTTTTATGAAGATTTATTTTTTGGTTGCTTCTGGTTTTGCCGTTGGTTTTGGTTCTGCTTTGTATTTGTTATTCAATAATTTAATGATTTCTTTAGTGATATCATATTTGTCTTCTGCATACAAAACTGTGTTTGCTTCACCGGTACCATAAATATAAGCGTAGCCTTTTTCTTTACCGTAACTTTTGATGAATTTTTTAATTGCAACCACCATAGTGTCTTTTTCAACACCCATTTCTTGTTGCATTTGCTGGATTATAGCTTCTTGTGCATATTGCAATTTTTGTTGTCTTTGTTGCAATACCGCTCCATTTTGTTGTGCCCAAGCTTGTCCGTTTAAAGGTGCTTTTTTCTGGAAATCAGCGGCATCGGCTTTAAAACGATTCACTTCAAGTTCCAATTCACGGCCCATTTCTTCAGTTTTGGATTTGTATTTGGCATCAATATCTTTGGATTCGGTGTATTCTTCCATCAATTTTGAAGTGTCGATATAAGCTGTTTTTACTTCTTTTACCTCAGCTGTTTTGTTGCACGAAATTATAGAAAGGGCAAGTGCGATAATTACTAATGATTTTTTCATTCTGTCTTTTTACTATTATTTAAATTGTTTCCAAAAATAGGAATTTTTTAGGGTTTGAAAAATTTAATTGATTAAAAACCATTTTAATTTTCGTTTGCTGCAACATCTTTTAATCGGAACTGAATGGAAATTTTGTCCTTCCACTCGTTTTCATCAATACAGTATACTGCTTGAAATGCTTTTTTGTCTTGAACTAAAGCCATTTTATTGCCCAAACCAAATCCAATTGCAGCAAATCCTTCGGAATTGTTTTGCTTTACAAAAAGTCGCAAATGTTCTTCGTCTTGTCCTAAAAGTTTGGCATAGCCGGTATCTTTTACGTTTTTGGTTAAGAAAACGGGCGTCATGTTTTGTGGCCCAAAAGGTTCAAATTGTTTTAAAATTCGAGTCATTTTTGGTGTTATCTCAGCAAAATTAATTTCGGCGTCTATTGTTATTTGAGGAATCAGAAGTTCGGGGGGAATGGTTTCTTGAACTACTTTTTCGAATGCGGCCTTAAAACGTTCGTAGTTTTCAGGTTTCAAAGTCATTCCGGCAGCATACTTATGTCCGCCAAATTGCTCCAAATGTTCCGCACAAGCTTCTAGTGCATTATAAACATCAAAACCTTTTACTGAACGTGCCGAAGCAGCATATTTATTGCCACTTTTGGTGAAAACCAAGGTCGGACGATAATAGGTTTCTATCAATCGGGAAGCTACGATTCCGATGACGCCTTTGTGCCAATTTTCTTGAAAAACAACGGTTGTGTAACGCTTTTGCTCATGGTTTTCTTCTATTTGCAAAAGCGCTTCTTTTGTAATTTGTTGGTCCAACCCTTTTCGGTCGGTATTGTAAACTTCGATTTCGGAAGCGAATTGTTGGGCTTGTTCGAAATCAAATTCGGTTAATAATTCCACGGCGTGATTTCCGTGTTTGATGCGTCCTGCGGCATTGATTCTGGGGGCAATGATAAAAACAACATCGGTGATGGTTAAAGCTGTTTTTTTAATTTGATGGATTAAGGCTTTGAATCCAGGACGTGGATTAGTGTTGATTACTTGTAAGCCAAAATGAGCCAAAATTCGATTTTCGCCCGTTATCGGGACAATGTCGGCGCCAATTGCGGCAACGACCAAATCCAAATAGGGAAGCAAATCGTCAATGGTTTGATTTCGATTTTGCCCCAAGGCTTGAATGAGTTTAAACCCAATGCCACAGCCACACAACTCGTCGTAAGGGTAATTGCAATCGGTTCTTTTTGGATCTAAAACGGCAATGGCAGCAGGCAATTCGTCGCCCGGGCGGTGGTGATCGCAGATGATGAAATCGATGTTTTTAGCTTTGGCATAGACCACATGTTCGATGGATTTTATACCGCAATCTAAGGCAATGATTAGGCTAAAACCGTTGTCGTCGCCAAAATCGATTCCTTTATAGGAAATGCCGTAGCCTTCGTCATAACGGTCTGGGATATAGGTTGCCACGTTGGAATAATAGGTTTTTAAATAGCTTGATACCAAGGAAACGGCGGTTGTACCATCGACATCGTAGTCGCCGAATACTAATATGTTTTCGTTGTTGGCAATGGCTTTCTCGATGCGGCTTACGGCTTTATCCATATCTTTCATCAGATAAGGAGCATGCAAATCGGTGAGGCTTGGACGAAAAAATTGTCGTGCTTCTTCAAAAGTGGTAATGCCTCTTTGCAACAAAAGGGTTACGATTAATGGGTCGGCATTCAGTTCTGAAGCCAATTGTTGGGTTTTACTTTTGTAGGGTTGGGGTTGAAAAGTCCAGCGCATTATTGATGGTTTTAGGGTTGTTGGTTTTGGGTTGGTTGTTGGCGAAGTGAAGTTCAAATTCGCTTTTTGTGTTACTTCAAAATCGTTTATATAATTCTTTTACGATAGAAAAAATTGCAATTAGCAAAATTAATACAGCACCCCGTAACCTGACTTTTGATAAAAAATCTCGATATTCGCCTTCAATTTCATGTTTTTTTGTTTCGTAAATATCCCATTTAATTACCAAAAAACATATTATAACGAAAACGAAGAATGTAACTATTAATGATGTGGTATTTTCATCTTGAATATATTTCATACTTACTTTAAATTAAAGTTTCGTTGGCTGCAAATTCTCTATAGGGTTAATGGCTCACGGATGATACGGATGGGGCTGATGGTGACGGATTTTTAGTTTATTGTTATTGACTGTTTGTTACTTATTTTTATGTGTTTTGTTTTGTTCTTTTGACGAAGGAAGACCCGGGTGCAACGAACTGGCGCAGCTATGGCAAGTGTTGCACTATTGAATTGCTCTTGATAGTGGTCACGGATTGCAAATCCGCCTATTGGTGTTTTTTATTTTAATTTCTCTTTGCTATGGAAAACCAATTTATTTTTTTCAAGTATTACCTTTGTTAAATAATGTAATGAAGGACAACATCTTGCATCATCAGTACCATAATTATAAGATTCGCCTACGAGGTAACCATTCTCTATTTTTTTAGCACCAAAATATCCATCATCACTACCACAAAGACCTAAATCGTTTGTAACACTAGTCAATATTAATTTATCGTTTTGATTTAAGAAAACAAAAAGGTCACTCCATCGAAGACCGTTACCTCCTGTACCACCACCTTCTGTAGAAACCGTAACAACTAAATCTTGAAGATTATCATTATTTAAATCTCCATATATAATTGATCTATTGCTATTATTTTTTGGGATATAGATTGCGATTAAAAAACCATCATAGTCAGAAGTATCTTTAGGAATATTATAATATGTTATTTCATATGTTGAGTCAGTAACTTGTTCTTCAAATCTTGCATTATTGTCATATTCATTTTTGTAATAATTTTTAATCTCACTTAAAATTTTATTGTCAAATTCTGGATTTACAAGTTTTGTTTTAAAGTATCAGCATTAATGTTTTGAGTATTTTCTTCACTTTCTTTTTGTTTACATGATGTAAAAAAAATAATTATCAATATTATTAAAATATTTTTCATAGTT
>CAIRNC010000082.1 GCA_903879875.1 uncultured Bacteroidota bacterium | reverse complement strand
TACTCTAGAATTACAAGGCGGGGTTGAAATAGTAAAATCCCAAGAAACAGGAAAGAATTACATGACTGCAAGAAAAGCATCAATGTCTTGCACATTTGATGAATTAACTTGCCAATCATTAATTGGAACAGAACTAACAGGATCTGTTAAGAAAGTAGAGTGTGATGCTTATGAATACACAATCAAAGATACTGGAGAGGTAATTACCTTAAACCACAGATTTGAGTATTTAGAAGAAAACGATTCTGCTTCGAAAGTAGAGAAAAGTAAATCTACAATTGAAGATTTCATGAGCAATGCGAATGTGAAAAACGCCTTCTCTTCAAATGGCGAGTTAGTCCATTAACACCTAAAAAGACATTCTTCGTTGACTATTACTCCTAAAGTAAAAATCAGCTAGGATTGTCTTTTTTAATTAAACATTAACTTTAATTTTTTTTATCAATGAATGAAGTAGCCGAAATTAAAATATCGTATAGTACTACCAGTACTTCTAAAATAAAAATTACTAGTGTAAACAAAGCATTTGAGGTGTTATTAAATTCATGGGATTTAGATACAATTGAATTGCAAGAAGAGTTTAAAATATTACTGCTCAATAGAGCTAATGAAGTACTTGGTATTTATCCATTATCAAAAGGAGGCATTACAGGAACTGTTGTAGATTCTAGATTAATCTTTGCAGTTGCTTTAAAATGTAATGCAACTGGAATACTATTGTGTCACAATCATCCTAGTGGTAATCTAAAGCCTAGTGATAATGATATTACTTTGACTAGGAGTATCAAAAAATGTGCGGATTTTTTAGACATTACTTTAATAGACCATTTAATTATTACAAAGAATGGTTTTTATAGTTTTTCCAATGAAGGAAAGTTAAGTTGAAGATGTAAGGCAGTCCATTTACCCCTCAAAAACAGGTAAAAATTGATTTCAACTATAAACCATCATATAGTTAAATAGCCATATTTTAATTTACCTTTCTAAATTTATGTCTTAAATTCAGTTTTTTAGCAAACTTAAATGCCTAAACTAATAGGATTTTTGATTTACTGTTAATAAGGCTTATTAATACCAAAATTAAACAAACTATATGACCTCCTTTAAATAGCTTTTTTTTATATTCGTCGTTTTAAATGATAATCTTAAATGCAAAATCAGAGTAACATAGTTATAGAAAAAAGTGTTCTTAATATAGAATATAGATTTGGCAATAAATTTAGCATGCCAAGTGATTATATTGTATACTTTGAAAAAAAGGAAAATATTGCTTTAAATACTTACATAAGAAACAATTACGAAGAGCTTAAAAATAAATTTTCTAAGCTTGATTTTAATCTGCTTTTTGCTCCTTTATTAACAAACACAATAAATGATATAGATAAAGTTGTAGAATACTTTTTACCGCAATTAACTTATTATGAAATTCATAAAAAAGTAAAAAGTGATTATGCAATGTTAATGTTTGTTGAAGGACTAAATAAAGGCATAGATGACTTTGGTGCTGTATTTCCGGAAGAGGAGTTTATACCTTCATCTTATAATTACAGTGATATTCTTAAATTAATAGGATACAAGGGCAATTTCAATTCAGGCTTTACACTTTTTAATAATGTTATTGGGGTTTCTGATGCCTTTTATGAAAAAAATAGTAAAGGTGATTTTGGTTCATTTTTTAAAGAATTTGAAGATTACCTTGCAGAAATAAGTAATGAAGAGGGTGATTTAATGATAGCTAACGCACCCCCTGTAGTAGATTTAACAGAAAAGCTAGATGAAGAAGCAGTCCAAATTGTTAATGATTTAAAAGAAAAATTAGCTGCTTTAACTGATTCAGGACAGTTGTTATTTATTGTGCCAATTTTAAAAGATTTACTTGATAAACAAACTGAAAAAATTGATTTTAAAAGTATAAGCAAAATCAAAATTGATAAGCAAAATAAGATATTGCTTCCTTACTTCAAAAAAGAAGTAGAATTAAGCCATTTAACCAAATCTGTATACTTTCTATTTTTGAAACACCCAGAAGGTATTAATCTGAAAGAACTTGAAAACTTTAAAAAAGAACTTCTTACTATTTACATTTCGGTTTCAAACCAATTAGATCATGATAAAATGATAAAGAGTGTTGAAGATGTAGTTAATTTGGAAACAAAAGCTATTTACACACACTTATCAAGAATTAAATCTGCATTCTATAAAATAATGGATGCTTCTCATGCCAATCACTATATTATTTCAGGTAATGGTGAGGAAAACAGAAAAGTTTTATTTAACACGAATGGTATTGATTGGTATGTTTATGACCCAATAGAAGACTATGAGTTGTAATTAATTTGCACTTGCAAATTTGCAACACTACTTATCTATTCTCTTTCAATTCTATTTTTGCCTGACAAATCTTGTTTAGGTATCAAACTAATCATTTTAAACAATGGAAAATATTATTTTAACTCAATTTACTATTGGGGAAGAGTTTGCTTTACATGAATTTGAATTAGAGTACAAAGAAACTAAAACAGACAATAACGGAGTAGATTATGATTATTACAGATACATAGGAGACTTAAATTCAATTGAAATAAAGCATATTGTACTTGCCTACAATTGTGACGTTTTAAGGGGTGTATTTTGCTTTAGCTAAAGGTAAAAAGTTCAGGTAAAGTAATATCTAGTGCTTTGGCTACTTTTTCTAAAGTTGACAAAGTGGGATTTACTCTACCAGCTTCTAATCTGCTCATGTTAGATTTTTCAAAGTTGCATTTAGCAGCTAAATCTTGTTGAGAAATACCCTTTAGCTCTCTGAGTTTCTGGATGTGTTTTCCAACATTAATTTGAAGAGAATTATCTGACATTTAACATTAATGAGTTATATTATTTGATAACTCAAAATTTGTTCTATTTTTGCTTAATGTGGTTATCAAAAATGATAACTTAGAGCAGTAACTAATT
>CAIRNC010000081.1 GCA_903879875.1 uncultured Bacteroidota bacterium | reverse complement strand
GGTGACTGGAGTTCAGACGTGTGCTCTCCGATCTCTCCCAATCGATCTTGATGCTGATCAGCTAAAATTTTAATTGTTGGAATAGTTCCCAATTCCGAAAAAACATACTCTACAATTTCATGTTCTCTATTCAGAATATTAGTTATTCCCATTTTTTCTTTAAGCTGAATGGCTAATGCCGTTTTTATAACTTGCAAAAAACCAGGTGTACCGCCATCTTCTCTATCTTCTATATTGTCTATATATTTATGTTCGCCCCAAGGATTTGTCCATGTAACTGTACCGCCTCCAGGACAATCGGGCACTAAATTTTGATATAATTTTTTATTAAAAACTAAAACTCCAGAAGTCCCTGGACCTCCTAAAAATTTGTGTGGTGAGAAGAAAATAGCATCCAAATAACACTCGGTATCCTCGGGGTGCATGTCAATTTTCACATACGGACCTGAACAAGCAAAATCTACAAAACAAAGACCATTATGCTGATGCATCAATTTTGCCACCTCGTGATAGGGTGTTTTAATACCTGTAACATTAGAACAAGAGGTTATAGAAGCAATTTTAAAACTTCTATCTTTATATTTGTCTATTAAAAGTTTAAGATTTGCTATAGAAAATAAACCTTCTGGGCAAGCAGGAATAACTTCTACATCGGCAATTGTTTCTAACCAAGAGGTTTGATTAGAATGATGCTCCATGTGAGAGATAAAAACAACAGGCTTTTTTTCTTTTGGAATAGTTGTAAATGCTTTGAGATTTTCAGGGATTTTAAGCCCCAAAATACGCTGGAATTTATTAATAACTCCAGTCATTCCTGAGCCGTCGGTTATTAAAACATCGTCTGCATTGGCATGCACATGATGTTTAATAATATGTCTGGCCTGATGATAAGCCATTGTCATAGCTGTTCCAGAAACCGTGGTTTCGGTATGCGTATTGGCTACAAATGGTCCAAAATCATTCATTAATTTTTCTTCTATTGGTCGATACAAACGTCCGCTTGCAGTCCAATCGGTATAAATGATTTGTTTTTTTCCATAAGGAGAAGTAAATTCTTGATCAATCCCTATAATGTTTTGTCGAAATTGTTGAAAATATTCTTCGAGTGATTTTGAAACAAGCGTGTCTGACATCCGTATTTTTGTATAAAATATAATTGAAGCAAAGTTATTATTTTATGACATATAATAATGCAAAAAATAAAAATCAAATGTAATGTTAAAATTACAAGAAGTTGAATTAAAAATAAATTACAAAACAATTCATAAAATAAGCTAATAAAACTATACAACTACACAATTAAAATTCTACTTTTTATTAACTTTTACTTGTTACTTATAAATTTATTATCAGAGACAAAACAACCTACGTTGATTTTCAAATTAGAATAAATGTCAACAGCTTGAAATATAAAAATTTTCCAAAAAATACATTTGTAACTTTCTTTTTTTATAGTATATTTGCACCCAAATTTGGACCAACCTCTGGCGAGATCCGTGAATGTTGCTCTAATTAAAACCATAATATAAAATAAAGATGGCAGATTTAATGAAATTCGTTAAAGACGAATTTGTAACAAGAAAAGATTTCCCTGTATTTGGAGCTGGAGACACAATCACAGTTTACTATGAAATTAAAGAGGGCGAAAAAACAAGAACACAGTTTTTTAAAGGTGTTGTAATTCAAAGAAGAGGTTCTGGAAACACAGAAACTTTTACAATTCGTAAAATGTCAGGCGCTATTGGTGTAGAACGTATCTTCCCAGTTAACTTACCTGCTTTACAAAAAGTTGAAATCAACAAAAAAGGTGCTGTTCGTAGAGCTAGAATTTTCTACTTTAGAGAACTTACTGGTAAAAAAGCTAAAATTAGAGACAAAAGAAGATAATTTTTATCTACTTCCTTATAAAAATCCCAATCCTGATAAAATTTCAGTTTTGGGTTTTTTTTTGACAAAAAATAAGGTTAATAATTATACTATTCGTAATTTTGTTTATCGTTTTTACGATTTCCGCAAATCAATCGATATAGTTAATAATGTAAATAAAATTGAAAAACCTTTTATTATATTTGCCAAGCAATAAAAAAATAATCATACAAAACATAAAAATATAATGACAAAAATTAAAGTTGCCAATCCAGTTGTGGAATTGGATGGAGATGAAATGACACGAATTATTTGGTCGTTTATCAAAGAAAAGTTAATCCTTCCATATTTAGAATTAGACATTAAATATTACGATTTAGGTATTGAAAGTCGTGAAGCTACCAAAGATCAAATCACCATTGATTCTGCCGAAGCGATAAAAAAATACAATGTAGGTATTAAATGTGCTACCATAACTCCTGACGAAGAACGAGTTAAAGAATTCAACCTTTCTAAAATGTGGAAATCACCTAACGGAACTGTACGTAATATTGTTGGGGGTACTGTTTTTCGTGAACCAATAATTATGAGTAATGTACCAAGATATGTTCAAGGTTGGACAAAACCAATTGTAATTGGTCGTCACGCATTTGGTGATCAATACAAAGCAACTGATACCGTGATCAAAGGAAAAGGCAAACTAACAATGTCGTTTATTCCTGAAAATGGAGGAGAAACACAAACTTGGGAAGTTTATGATTATGTTGGAGATGGAGTAGCAATGGCAATGTATAATACCGATGAGAGTATTTTTGGTTTTGCGCATTCTTCCTTCCAAATGGCATTAACAAAAAAATGGCCTTTATTTCTTTCTACTAAAAACACCATTTTAAAAGCTTATGATGGTCGTTTTAAAGACATTTTTGAACAAGTCTTTCAAGAGCATTATAAATCGCAATTTGATGCTATCGGAATTACCTACGAACATCGTTTGATTGACGACATGGTGGCTTCTTGTATGAAATGGAACGGCGGATTTGTTTGGGCTTGTAAAAATTATGATGGAGACGTTCAATCGGATACCGTTGCTCAAGGATTTGGTTCATTAGGTTTAATGACCTCTGTATTGGTTACTCCAGATGGAAAAACTGTTGAAGCCGAAGCGGCTCATGGAACTGTAACAAGACATTACAGAGAACACCAAAAAGGCAGAGCAACATCAACCAATCCAATTGCTTCTATTTTTGCTTGGACCAGAGGCTTAGAGCACCGTGGCAAACTTGATGAAAATCAAGCATTAATTGATTTTTGTCATACTTTAGAGCAAGTTTGTATCGACACTGTTGAAAGTGGAAAAATGACAAAAGACTTAGCTACATTAGTAAAACCTGAAGGATTAACATCATCTGATTATCTTTCGACAGAAGATTTTTTAGCTGCAATTAAAGAAAACTTAGATACAAAATTAGCATAAATAATTTATGTAAATACCTGAAAGACAACTAGAAATAGTTGTCTTTTTTTTATTCAAAATAGGATGAATTCATTAAACAATTTAAGTAACATTTCAGAGCAATTTTCTACTACAGAAAAAATGCCTGTTCTTTTTATTGGACATGGTAATCCGATGAATGCAATTGAAGAAAATCAATTTGTGGAAGGTTTTAAAAATAGTATCAAAAATGTTCCAAAACCTAATGCAATTCTTTGCATTTCGGCACATTGGTTTACTAATGGCACTAAAGTTACCGCCATGGAGTTTCCAAAAACTATTCATGACTTTGGAGGTTTTCCTCAAGCCTTATTTGAGGTACAATATCCTGCTAAAGGAAGCCCAGAATTGGCAAAAGCCACTTCTGAAATACTTCTCCCAACTGAAGTAAAATTAGATTATGATTGGGGACTTGATCATGGCACTTGGTCCGTTTTAAAACATTTGTATCCAAATGCGAATGTTCCAGTAATTCAATTGAGTATTGATTATACACAACCTCCCTCCTATCATTTTGAGTTGGCTCAAAAACTTCAAACACTTAGACGAAAAGGCATTTTAATCATTGGAAGTGGCAATATCATACATAATTTGAGATTGGTTGATTTTCAAAATTTCGACAAAGACAATTATGGATACGATTGGGCAATTGAAGCTCACGAAATCATAAATAATTTGATTACAAAAGGTGATTTTAAATCCTTAATTGAATATAAAAATTTATCAAAAGCAGTGCAATTGGCTATTCCAACTCCCGAGCATTTTTTACCACTTATTTATGCAATCGGATTACAACAAAAAAATGAAGAAAGTACTTTTTTTAATGATAAATTGGTAGCAGGCAGCCTGAGTATGACCTCAATAAAGATTCAATAATAGATTTAATTTGAAAATATTATAAATGATATTTATCATGTATATTGTATTTGATAAATAATATATTTGCTTACTAAATATATAAAATATGAAAAATATTGCTCTTTATTCTTGGGAAAATGGTTCCTTTATTATGATAGGAATTTTTGGAGTTGTTATAGTTGCGCTAGTTGGAGGCGTTATGTTAATGATGAATTCCGATAAAAAAAAATAAACCTAAATTTTTAAATGAATATTTTGAAATTTTAAATTCAACATTTAAAACACAAAAAAGGCAGTCTTTAAAGACTGCCTTTTTTGTGCATTTATATATTATTTACAAGTGAATTACTTCTCCATAAGCATCTGCAACAGCTTCCATAACAGCTTCGCTCATTGTAGGATGTGGATGAATTGCTTTCAGTATTTCATGTCCTGTAGTTTCTAATTTACGAGCTACAACAGCTTCTGCAATCATATCGGTTACACCTGCACCAATCATGTGGCATCCTAACCATTCGCCGTATTTAGCATCAAAAATTACTTTTACAAATCCATCAGGTGTTCCTGCAGCTTTTGCTTTTCCAGAAGCAGAGAATGGGAATTTACCAATTTTCAATTCATATCCCTTTTCTTTTGCTTGCTTTTCAGTCAAACCTACTGAAGCTATCTCTGGAGTAGCATAAGTACAACCTGGAACATTTCCGTAATCTATTGGATCAACATGCAAACCTGCAATTTTCTCTACACAATTAATTCCTTCTGCTGAAGCTACGTGAGCCAAAGCTTGACCTGGGGTTACATCACCAATAGCATAATAACCAGGAATATTAGTTTGATTGTAAGCATTTACCAATATTTTATCTCTATCGGTTGCAATACCAACTTCTTCTAGGCCAATATTTTCTATATTCGTTTTTATTCCAACAGCAGAAAGCAAGATATCAGCTTCTAGAACTTCTTCTCCTTTTGCAGTCTTAACGAACGCTTTTACTCCAGTACCTGAAGTATCAATTCGTTCCACTGACGAGTTGGTCATTATCTTTACACCTGCTTTTTTCATAGAACGCTCCATTTGTTTCGAAATGTCTTCGTCTTCCACTGGAACTATGTTCGGCATAAATTCAACAATAGTTACTTCTGTACCCATGGTATTATAAAAATGAGCAAACTCCACTCCTATTGCTCCAGAACCTACAATAATCATAGATTTTGGTTGAGTTGGCAAAGTCATTGCTTGACGATAACCAATAACTTTAACCCCATCTTGTGGCAAATTAGGCAATTCGCGAGAACGCGCTCCAGTAGCAATAATGATATGATCAGCACTATATTCTGTAACTTTTCCTTCTTTGTCAGTTACATCTAGTTTTTTACCTGGTTTTAGTTTTCCAAAACCATCAATTACATCAATTTTATTTTTTTTCATTAAGAATTGAACCCCTTTGCTCATTCCGTCTGCAACGCTTCTACTACGATTTACAACAGCAGAAAAATCTTTATCAAACGATGAAACGGTAATTCCGTAATCGGAAGCATGCTTTAAATAATCGAAAACTTGAGCTGATTTTAATAGCGCTTTTGTTGGAATACATCCCCAATTTAAACAAACACCACCTAAATTTTCTTTTTCGATAACCGCAACTTTAAATCCCAATTGTGAAGCTCTAATTGCTGTTACATATCCTCCAGGACCACTTCCTAAAACTATAATATCGTATTTCATTGTAAGTATTTTTTACTTTAAATTTTCAGTTAGCGAAATTAAGCAATATTTATTTAATTTCTAATATTGGAAATATTAATTTAGATTAAAGCAATTAAAAATAAAAAACTCGGATTAAAAAAATAATTTTTAAGTGCATAGAATCCAAATTAGTGCGATTTAGAATTCATTTTTACAAATCACTTTCAAATAAAAATTGTGAATCATACAATTTTTTATAAAATCCGTTTTCTATGGCTAATAATTCTAAATGTGTGCCTTGCTCCACAATCAATCCTTTGTCCATAACTACAATTTTGTCAGCATTTACAATAGTTGCCAAACGATGGGCTATAACTATTGAAGTTCGTCCTTCGGTTATTTTTTCTGTTGCATTTTGAATCAATTCTTCAGAATACGTATCAATAGATGATGTTGCTTCGTCTAAAATTAAAATACTTGGATTGCTTACATAGGCACGCAAAAAGGCAATCAATTGTCGTTGTCCTGACGATAACATAATACCGCGTTCTTTGACATTGTAATCGTAGTTTTCGGGCAACGTCATAATGAATTCGTGAACGCCGATTTTTTTTGCTGCAAGGATGACATCTTCTCTTGTAATTGTTGTGTCATTCAGAGTAATGTTGTTCAAAATAGTATCGGCAAAAAGAAATACATCTTGCAAAACTACCGCAATTTGCAAGCGCAAGGAAACTAAAGTATAATGATTAATATTTTCATTGTCAATACAAATCGTTCCTTTATTGATTTCATAAAAACGATTCAATAAATTGATAATCGTTGATTTTCCAGCACCTGTTGCTCCAACAATGGCAATAGTTTCTCCAGCATTAATATGCAAATTAATGCCTTTTATTACTTCTTCATTTTCAATATACCCAAAATGCACGTCTTTGAAATCAATAACTCCAGAAAAAACAGGTGCTTCAATTTTTCCAATGTCTTGCGTTTGATCTTCCATATCTAGAATTTCAAAAACTCTATTTGCAGCAATCATCCCCATTTGCATTTCATTGAATTTATCCGCTATTTGACGTAATGGATTGAACAACATTCCGATGTACATGGTATAAGAAAAAATGTCTCCAAAAGTTGTAGATTGATCGCCTCCTAAAATTCGGATACCGCCATACCATACAATAAAACCTAAAGTAAAAGACGAAATTATATCAGCAATTGGAAAAAAGATGGAGTTGTACCAAACTGTTTTTATCCATGCTTTTTTATGTTTGTCATTAATTACTTTAAACTTTTCAAATTCAATATCCTCTCTATTAAAAAGTTGAACGATTTTCATTCCAGTAACTCGCTCTTGAATAAAAGTATTCAAATTCGCAATTTGATTTCGTACTTCTTCAAAAGTAACTTGCATTTTACGTTGAAAAATTCGTGTAACAAAAACCAAAATTGGTATTGCAACGATAACAATGCATGTCAATCGCCAGTTTTCTTTAACCATAAACAAGAGAATAACGAGCATTTTCAACAAGTCACTACCAATCATAAAAAGTCCTTGACTGAAAATTTTAGCAATGGATTCCATGTCGGAAACTGAACGAGTTACCAATTGGCCAACAGGCGTAGTATCAAAATATTTGATTCTAAAACTCAGCATGTGGCGAAACAATTTAATTCGAACATCTTTCACAATATCTTGTCCAAGCCAATTGGCCCAATACACAAAGAAAAAATTAGAAATAACTTCTAAAGCAAGTATAACGGCCATTAACGAAACCATCTCAAAAAGTCCTTTTAAATCATTTGTTTTGATGTAACCATCAACCGTTAATTTTAACAAATAAGGACGCAAAGCTGCGAATAAAGATAAGGAGATCGCAAAAACAATAACGCCATTAAATCGCCATTGATAGGGTTTAGCATACTTTAATATTCTTTTGAATAATCTTGAATCGAAAGCTTTTGTTTTCATTTTCATGGCAATGACATTAGCTGACGCTAAATATAGGGATAGGTAATATGAGTTAAATACAATCCGTGGGCGGGTACAGAAAATCCTGCTTTATTTCTATCTTTGCTTTCAATTATTTGATTGAAAGTGGCAATTGAAATTTTGTGCAAACCTACATATATTAATGTTCCAACAATAGCACGCACCATATTTCTAAGAAATCGATCGGCAGAAATGGTAAAAATCAATTGCTCCTTTTCTTGTTTCCAATAGGCTTGTACTATTTTACAATTATAAGTATTTACATCTGTATTTACTTTTGAAAAACTTTGAAAATCGGTATGGGTCAATAACAATTGAGCCGCTTCATTCATCAAATCAATGTCTAAATTGGCTTGATAGTACCAACTTTGTTCTTCCAAAAAAACATTTTTTATGGCATTAATATGATATTGATAGGTTCTATTCGTTGCATCAAATCGAGCATGTGCTTCATCATGAACTGGAATAATTTCAAAGACCACAAGGTCTTTAGGCAAATAAGAATTAAGTTTATGAACACAATTGGTTTTTTCAATGGCATTTTCTACATCAAAGTGTGCATACATCTCTCTAGCATGAACACCTGAATCGGTTCGACCGGCTCCCATTAAGGTGATTTCTGTATTTAAAATCACAGTCATTGCTTTGGTTAACGTTTCTTGAACAGAGGTAGCGTTTGGCTGTGATTGCCATCCGTGGTAATGGGTTCCGTTGTATGCAAATCGAATAAAATAGCGCAACTGTATCTGTTTTAAAAAAGCAAATATAAGGAATATAAAGCAGTCGTTTTTAGAAAAAATTGAAATCTATTGCTTAAAAATGGCACCCTCTTTAAAGAAATTTAATCCTAAAAAAAAAATCCAAATCAGGTATAACACTGATTTGGATTTGTTCGTAAGGGTATAGAAAATAACTATTCTTGATTAATCGTTTTTCTCCAAGTAAAGGAATTTAAAATATGTCTTTTTGCAAATCTTCCAGGAGAATCGGCATTTACCATTTTAACATAAGTTGCTTTAGGCACACTAATGTATTCGTAAACACTACCATTAGAAAAATTGATAATCAAACGTCCATCTACAAATTTATAATCGGTAATGGTTGATGTTGCAATTGTTTCGGTATATTCTGGTAAATTTTGTTGTATCGTTTCTGGATTGATACTTACTAGAAAATGATACGCTTCGATAATAAGTTTACTGTTTTCTTCCGCTGCTTTTAAAGCTACTTCATCACCATGAAATTTATCAGGATGTGCATCTTTCATCGCATTACGATAAATTGATTTTAAATCTTTTAGTGTTGCAGTTTTGTCAACATTCAATAACTTTCGGTATTCAACTATTTTTTTCATAAAATTCTTAACGCATTGTCTTTAAATAGAAAAGCACATTTTTTTACTTTAAAATTGACAATTTTTTTGCAAATGTACACTTTTTAAAATAGGATTAAAACTTTTTTTCAAACCTCATCCTTGACGTCTTAAAAGTAAGACCCGTATTATCTAAATTTATTTAGGTAATACAGGTCTTAAAATTTTTTGTTTCAAATGCTAAAAAAAGAACCTTTT
>CAIRNC010000080.1 GCA_903879875.1 uncultured Bacteroidota bacterium | reverse complement strand
GGCGTTTATTTGTTTGGCAAATAGTAGGGCAGAGGCAATATCATTTTCGGTTAAAACTCCCACAGGTATGCTCGTATTCAATCGAAAGACAGCAGCTAAAGCTTCCCATATAAAGCTAGAAATTTGAAACTGCGAATAATTCCAACCCTTATGATTGAAAAAATGTTCCATCAAAGCCACTACTTTTTCGGTGGCGTTTGGGTCTTTGATTTCAACGTTGATTATGCATTGTTGGTTCACCAAAAGGAAAACGTCTTCCAGCGTAGGAATACCTAATTTTTGCAATTCCAAAGCCGTAAAATGATTGACCAAACCCCTTTGAGTAGTCGTGCGCTCTAGGGTTTCGTCATGAATAACCATAAGCTGTGCGTCGGCACTACACCACACGTCGAGCTCAATAGCATCAACGCCACAAGCTAGCGCTTTTTGAAAAGAAACTAAGGTGTTTTCGGGAGCCAGACCTTTGGCACCACGATGTCCGATGATTAGCATAAACTACACATTTGGAAAAATAGCAATTGAAGCAGAAGCTGCTTCTTTGTTCCTGCAAATATATTCAAATAAAAACGGGACTATTAACCAATTCGATTAAAAAGGAAGAGCTACGTTTTAAAGATTAAAATAAAGTATAACCTATAAAAAATCCCAATGCATCAATTGATCTATTGGGATTTTTTAAGAAAGTAAAAATTTTATATTAAGGTTTCATTCTTACGATTTTATTGTCTTTTAAAATGACCAATTCACTGTTCATTTTCTTTTTGAATTCAATTAGCTTATCATAAACCTTGTCCATACCTTCCAAAACTTTGGTTTGATTTTGTGTTCTTTTATATGTTTTCATGATGCTGTTTTTTTAATTTGTTAAAGCTTGTTTCATTTAAAACGATAACATTGGATTCAAAGTTTTTTTCCGCAATCAATGCTGGCTTTTCTCCTGAGTTATCAAAAATTAAAACCTCGTCAACGAGGGTAAGATAAATTTCAAATAAATTTTTTATTCCATTTTTATATCTTCTCCGGATAACATCCGTTTCAATAGAATGACCTCCTTCTAAAACTCGCGTCCGAACCCTTTCAATAGCCAAATCAACATTTTGTAGCCAAAAAAACAATAATGTAACGGTATACCCTTTTTTTTGAGCTGCAATTACTTTTGATTTGTAGCTTTTTGTAGCTAATGTGGTTTCAAAAGCAAAGTTTTCATTGCTATTTAAAAGTTCATTTACTCTTTTAAGCATTATTCTTCCAGCCTCAAAAGCAACCTTTTCGGGTTGAAATGGAGACAAACCTTTAGCTATTTCATCGGCATTTACAAATTCTTTACAATCTAATATTTCAGGTAAAATAGTAAATGAAGCAGTAGTTTTTCCTGCACCATTACATCCTGCAATTATATAAAGATTCTGATTCATTACTGCAAATATAATCAAATTAGAAAACCCAAATAGTGTATTTTTGGTTTTTAGTCGCTTATCAATCGATATCTAAATTCCTCGATCCATAAATTACAATTTATTTAGTATAGAGAAACTTATAAAGAGAATGAATTTAGCCAACAAGCATCCTTTTTCATTTCTTCCCGAAGTATTTTCCAGTTCATCAGGAACTCTTTTTCTGTTGATGCTTAACTCTTTTTCAAAAGATGTACATCTTTCACCCAAAAGATGTAGGGAAATAGACTAAAAGATGTACATGTTTTATCTAAAAGATGTACATCTTTTACTTTTATCATCAGGACGAATCGATTTTATCATCGGGACGAACTGAAAAATAGAGCCTGATGAATCGATTTAACCTGTATTATGCTTTAGGCAACAGGCTATAAGCCAATATACTGAAAATCATTTTTAATTTATAAGAAATTCTAATTTTTTGCTTATAGTCTATTGCATTTGGGTTAAAATGCATCCCCTTGCGTCTTCTCTTTGCGAACTTTGCGGTAAAAAAACTATTCACTAATTACTAATTTTTTTCTATCTTTATCAACTAAATCTACTAACACACACCACTATGAAAAACCTTT
>CAIRNC010000079.1 GCA_903879875.1 uncultured Bacteroidota bacterium | reverse complement strand
CATCAGAAGGTGGAAGTTATTTTGATAACGCCAAAAACATTACCCAATGGCGTTATAAAGAAGAAATTGCCAAACTTAAAAAACCAGTTGACAAAACAGAATGGGGCATGTCACCACAAACCGTGAATGCGTATTACAATCCTTCGTATAACGAAATTGTCTTTCCAGCAGCCATTTTGCAACCGCCTTTCTATAATTATGAAGCCGACGAAGCCGTAAATTATGGTGGAATTGGAGCAGTAATCGGACACGAAATCTCTCACGGATTTGACGATTCTGGAGCTCGCTATAACGCTGATGGTAACTTAGTCGATTGGTGGACAGCCGATGATTTGCAACAATTCACAGCATTAACAGGTTCGCTTTCCGATCAATATAGTGCTTTAGAGCCATTGCCAGGTACGCATGTAGATGGTAAATTTACTTTAGGAGAAAACATTGGCGACTTAGGCGGTGTAAACGCCGCTTACGACGGATTACAATTGTATCTTGCAGAAAACGGAAACCCTCCATTATTGGATGGTTATACACCCGAACAACGGTTCTTTATCTCTTGGGCAACCATCTGGCGTTCTAAAATGCGTGACGAAGCTTTGAAAAATCAAGTAAAAACCGACCCACATTCTCCAGGAATGTACCGTGCTTACGTGCCTTTGCAAAATGTAGATACTTTTTACAATGCTTTTGACATTTTGCCTGGTGACGGCATGTATATAGCACCTGAAAAAAGAGTAAAAATTTGGTAGTCTACAACCCCTAAATTGTGCGGTTGTTGCAATAGTAAAAAGCAGTCTAAAAATTAGTTTTTAGACTGCTTTTATATTTTACCTACATTTGAATAATTCAATTCGAATTTAACGTTATATTTCTAATAATTTGGTTTTTAAATTACTATCTGCTTTATACTTGGTCTGAAATGTCTAAGATTTAATTTGCATAAAAAAAAATAAACAATTTTGCTAAAACCTAGTTAAAATAAACAAAGTATGCCGTTTTAATTTAACAAAAGTATTTGACAAATTTGCTTTTGATTGTTAAATTTATACTTTTGTAAACCCTAACGTACAAATTATGAAGTACTACGCGAAGTTTACTGTATTCCTTTTCTTATTGCTCTCCTCAGTAGCTATCGCTCAAAAGAAAACCCTTCAAGCAAAATCGACTTACGATAAAATTATTGTTGACGGTAAATTCAATGAAGAAGCCTGGAAAACAGCGCCAATCGCCACTGATTTCGTCATGTTTCAACCCGATAACGGAAAACCCATCAACCCAAACAAAAAAACAGAAGTTAAAATTTTATACGACAACGAGGCCATCTACATTTCTGCCACTTTATATGACGACGAGCCCAACAAAATTTTAAAAGAAATAACCCAACGCGACAATGTAGGCACAGCCGATATTTTTGGCGTCTTCATCAATGGTTTTAATGATGGTCAACAAGATTTTCAGTTTTTCGTGAGCGCTTCAGGAGTACAAATGGATCGCTTGGCAATAGAGGATGGACTCGTTGCACCCGAAAATTACAGTCAAGACTTTTCGTGGGATGCAATATGGGGTAGCGAAGTAAAAATAACCGATTTTGGATGGACGGTAGAAATGAAAATACCCTATGCGGCACTTCGGTTTTCAAAAGCACAAATACAAACCTGGGGACTGAACTTTTACAGAAACATTCGACGCGACCGACAAAGTTATACCTGGAGTCCAATCAATTCAAAGACACAAGCAACAAGAACCCAAAACGGCACATTGGCAGGACTAGAAAACATTAAAACCCCAACCCGATTGTTTTTTATCCCCTATTCGTCCTATTATTACGATAAAAATGAAGAAGGTGTAGCCCACAAATTCAAGGCTGGAATGGATATTAAATACGGCATCAGCGATTCCTTTACGCTCGATGCCATTTTAGTTCCCGACTTCGGTCAAACCAAATTTGACAATGTGATAAAAAACCTAAGCCCTTACGAACAACAATTTTCAGAAAACAGACCTTTCTTTACCGAAGGAACCGATTTGTTCAACAAGGGTGCCCTTTTTTATTCCAGAAGAATTGGAGCCAAACCTAAATTTACTCCAGAAGGTTTTGACAAAGCAAATGAAACGATTTTAGACGAACCCGCCACCGTAAATTTATTGAATGCACTAAAAGTGTCAGGCAGAACACAAGGTGGCTTAGGCATTGGCGTGCTCAATGCGGTTACAGAAACCACCTATGCCACGATTCAAAACAATAAAACTGGCGAAACCCGAAAAGCAATAGTAGAACCATTGACCAATTATAACGTTTTGGTTTTAGACCAACGCTTTCATCAAAATTCTTCGGTTTCCTTAGTTAATACCAACGTTTCTCGAAACGGAAGTTATCGGGATGCGAATGTAACTGGGTTTTTATTCGATTTAAATACGGTAAACAACGGATATCGTTTATCGGGCGATTTTAAATATAGCGCCATCAGTGCTCTCGAAAGTTACAACGGTTATAAAACAGCTTTAAATTTCGAAAAAACGAGTGGACAATACCGCTTTTCCGCTTTTGGAAAATACATCTCAAGCCAATATGACATAAATGATTTAGGCATAGGATTTCAAACCAATTATCACAATGCCTACGCCGATTTCAGCTATAGAATTTTGAATCCTATTCGCTTTTTCAATACGTTTCGAATCGATGTAAAAGCAAGTGTTGAAATACAAAATGTAACTCAAAAAATCCAAGACCATTTTGTTAATTTTAGTGCAGAAGGCAACACTAAAAGTAACGATTATTACAAATTACTGTTTCAAGTCAACCCCATTGAAACCTTTGATTTTTATATGCCAAGAACGGCAGGACTTTACAGCTATGTACCAAAAAACTTTTCCTCATTCTTCGTATATTCTTCCAATTATAACAACGCTTTAGCGCTCGATTTCAACCCTTCGATTAAATATTATGACGAAGAAAAACGGGTAGATTATGGTTTTTTTATCAGTCCAAGATTTCGGGTTAATGATAAAATTTTATTGGTGTATTCCTTCAATTATTTTAAATCAATTAATGATATAGGCTATGTTTTCGATGATGCAACAGGTATCTATTATGCACAACGCGATGTAAAAACAATCACTAATGAATTGTCGGGCAAATGGGCGTTAAACAACAAAATGACCTTTAATTTAACCGCAAGACACTATTGGTTAACGACAGAAAACAACCAATTTTTTACCTTAAAAGACAATGGTTATCTCGCTGCAAGCCCTTTTATTCCAGACTTCAATGACAATTTTAATGCGTGGAATTTTGATTTGTCTTATTCCTATTGGTTTGCCCCTGCCAGCCAAATTTCCATTTTGTATCGCAACAACGCTATCGATTATAGAAACGAAGTCGATAGAAATTTAGGAAACAATATTAACAATCTATTCAACAACAACCTGAATACTATTTTCTCCATAAGTATCCGCTATTATATTGACTACAATCAGGCAAAACATTGGTTTTAGTCTCTTACTATTTTCTAATAAAAAAAGCGGTTTCAAGAATTTGAAACCGCTTTGTAAAAATAATTAAATTTTATTTAGTGTCATTAATAAAGGAATCCTAAAAGGAGAATTATTGTTTTCGTCCAAATTGCAACCATTATACCATTTTAGTATTGGCTGACCACTTATTAAATTAAATTCTAATTCTATAGTGCTACTAGGATTTTGTCTTATTGTTCTTCCATCAATTATAGGCTCACTGTAATGCAGTTCAATTTTATTATTATTTATAAACCATAAATAACTAATATGACGATAATAAACATCAGAATATGTATCAAAAATTATATT
>CAIRNC010000078.1 GCA_903879875.1 uncultured Bacteroidota bacterium | reverse complement strand
CGCCAGAAGAGCTACCGAATAACAAATATTATATCTTCGGAAAAGAAGGTACCAAAGGACTTGCAACCGATTTAAACGTGCCTTTTTTAGGCGAAGTGCCCATTGTTCAATCCATTCGTGAGGCAGGCGATTATGGACGTCCGGCAGCATTACAAACCGATTCGATTATCGCCACTGTATTTGACGAAATAACCAAAAACATCGTGCAAGAAGTAGTAAATAGAAACGAAACACTACCCGCTACCGAAATTATTAAAATCACAACCATGGCAGGCTGTTCTGCAGTAAAAAAATAGAAATGTAGATAATTAGACATTTAGATAATTGGCACATTGACACATTTTCTAATTATATAATTGACCAAATTGACCCAAAAAGTATTATGATGAATGATGAATTGAGATTAACTATCGAAAAAGCACTTGAAGAAATTAGACCTTTTTTAAAATCAGACGGTGGTGACATTTCCCTTATTGCCATTGAAGACGGCAAACATGTAAAAGTAAGACTTGAAGGCGCATGTACCTCTTGTAGTGTAAACCAAATGACGCTAAAAGCGGGAGTTGAAACGACTATAAAAAAATATGCACCACAAATAGAAACCGTAGTAAACATTTTGTAAAGACAATTTGGGCGTGCCACCATTTGCAAAAAGGGGCAACTCGAGTTTATAAATAGTCGCCCCTTTTTACAAATGCTGCCGGGCTATCCGCGCTACTTCGGTAGCCAGCTCCTATCCCTCACGCAAAATAGGAATTCAAACAGATTTAATTTTAAAACTGATATTTATCACATAAAAAATGTTTTGGTTTCATGACATTTGCACCTTTTAAATTTATTCATAAGCTTTTTTTAAAATGATTGAAACAGATATACTTATAATTGGCGCAGGCCCAACGGGTCTTTTTGCTGTTTTTGAAGCAGGATTATTAAAATTAAAATGTCATATCATTGATGCTTTGCCACAGCCCGGTGGGCAATTGGCAGAGTTATATCCAAAAAAACCCATTTTTGATATTCCGGGTTATCCATCTGTTTTAGCGGGCGATTTGGTGACTAATTTAATGGAACAAATCAAGCAATTTCAACCAGGATTTACCTTGTCCGAAACTGCGGAAACTATAGATAAACTTGATGATGGTACCTTTATCGTTACTACAAACAAAGGAACAAAACATCATGCTAAAGCAGTAGCTATAGCGGGTGGATTGGGCACTTTTGAACCAAGAAAACCACTCATTGATAACATCAGTTTTTATGAAGAAAAAGGAGTGGAGTATTTTGTTAAAGATCCAGAATTGTTTCGCAACAAACGAATTGTAATTGCTGGTGGTGGCGATTCCGCTTTGGATTGGAGTATTTTTCTTTCGGATGTAGCTTCAGAAGTGACTTTGGTTCACAGACGAAACGAATTTCGAGGTGCATTAGATTCGGTTGAAAAAGTAGAAGAACTTAAAAAACTAGGCAAAATAAATCTGATTACTCCTGCTGAAGTAGTTGGAATTTCGGGCAAAAATCATGTAGAAAGCATTACACTTGAAAATGAAGGGGTGCAACAAATTTTTGAAACGGATTATTTTATTCCACTTTTTGGTTTAACACCAAAACTAGGCGCTATAGCAAATTGGGGTTTAGAAATTGAAAAAAATGCCATCAAAGTCAACAACGCATTGGATTACCAAACCAACATTGACGGAATTTACGCCATTGGCGATGTGAATATTTATCCCGGAAAATTAAAATTAATTCTATGCGGTTTTCACGAAGCCACTTTGATGTGTCAAAGCGTGTACAGTCGAATCAATCCAGGTAAAAAATATGTTTTGAAATACACCACAGTTTCTGGAGTTGATGGATTCGACGGAACAAGAAAAGAAGCAGAGAAAGCAGTTGTAAAATCGATAGATTAATTTTTTTATATTTGTATTTATAAATAAACAAATTATGGACAGTTATAAAATGGATAGAACAGTGGTCTCCAAATCTTCTTTTGAAGAAGCCGATGATCATGTCACTTTTTATAACGATAAAACACCATTAGAAAGATTGAATTATGCTTGTGATATCATTAATTCCATTTTTGACTCTAGTCCAGAAAAGAAAGTAGATAAAACTATTTTTTCCTCAAGAAAACATGCCGAACTTATTCAACGTTGATTTTTTAGATTTTTTAGCACTTTTAGAGAAACATAAGGTTGCTTACTTATTAGTTGGTGGCTATGCTGTTATTTTACATGGTTATGGCAGAAGTACAGGTGATTTAGATTTATGGATTGACCAAAATTCGGAAAACTATAATAAATTAAAACAAGTATATGCTGATTTTGGTGCACCAATATTTTCAATTGAAGATTTTGAAAGCGATGAGTTTGATGTTTGGAGTATTGGGGTTGAACCAAGAAAAATAGAAATACTCACTAAAGTTAGTGGTTTGAATTTTAGCGAAAGTGTAAAAAATTGCAAGTGGCTAGAATTAGAAAAACTTAAAGTTCCCTATATTGATTTTGAAGATTTGATGAAAAACAAAAAAGCTACTGGTAGATTAAAAGATTTGTTGGATGTGGAACAATTAATGAGAAAAAACAAAAACAAATAAGTTGCTATTAAAATCGATTGATTAATATTTTTTTAAAGTTACAAAACCTAAAACCTGAAATGCCACAAGACATCACTATAAAAATTACCGACAGAAAAGGGATAATCCATGAAGTTCAAGCCCCAACAGACATGAACATGAATGTAATGGAACTCATTCGTATGTATGAACTTGCAGAAGAGGGGACTGTTGGCGTTTGTGGCGGAATGGCTATGTGCGCTTCCTGTCAATGCTATGTGTTGAATGATGTGCTTAAAACCGAACGCAATGACGATGAAGAAGCCATGCTTTCAGAAGCCTATCATGTAAAATCGAACAGCCGACTGGGTTGTCAGATTGCTATTTCAGAAGAAATAGATGGGTTAGCTCTAGAAATTGCACCCGAGCAATAGTTTTTTAGAAAGCTAAGCTAATTTCTGAATAATAAAAATTTCATTGTGTTGTTCCACTCGTTTCATTTTTTGGATTGAAAACTGTTTTTCAGGAAAATTAGTACTGTACTTTTCATTCCGTATTTCATGTTCGTTAGAAAGGCACATGGTATTGAATAGCAAAAATCCTTTTGAATTCAGAAGCATTCCAATTCGGTTGGTGAAAAATGTTTCAAACAAAAAATTAGGCATTAATGTATCTTGAAATACATCAATGATGATTAAATCGTAGGTAGATTTAGTCTTTAAAACAAATTCAAAAGCATCGTCAATAACGATTTCTAAATTCGTAATTTCATTTAATTTGAAATATTGATTGGCAATTTCGATGATTTTTGGATCAATTTCAACACCTGTAATTTTCCCTTTAAAATCAATTTCATCAACAAGCGTCTTTATCACACTTCCTCCCGCAACACCTAGAACTAGAATGTTTGACATTGATTTAATGGTTTCAAAACCAATGCGTTTCAACCCCATTCTTAAAATGCGTTGTAAACTGCCATAAGAATAATTGGTGTTTTTACTATCTAAAACCAATTGCCCATTTGCCCAAGTAATTTCTAGCGAATGACTAATTTCCGATTTTTGTTGGAAGATATTAAGCGGTAAAAGGTAGCTAAAAAGTTTTTGAAGCATGGAAAAGGATTTTGATAATCGAAATTGTAGCTATTTTATGAAGATGTCTGTAAAAGTAATTATTTTTTCAACAAATCTCTTTTTGAAGCATTCATTTATCGAACGATAATTAAAAAACGTTTGCTTTAAGCTCGCACTAGCTTTTAGGTTAATTAATGCTTGTGACAGTAGGGGGTAAGCGGTAGTGCTTATTTTATATAGAATATTTTTCTATT
>CAIRNC010000077.1 GCA_903879875.1 uncultured Bacteroidota bacterium | reverse complement strand
TAATTAATAAATTGAAAAACTAAAAAGCCGAAGACATAACATTCATTTGACCAGATTGCGAATTTTGTAGTAAATACATGTTTATATTTCGCAAGAAATTTTATATTTGATAGAAAATAATCGGTTCTAAAGTTCGCAACCTCGCCAAGTGCCTGACGAACTTTAGCTGTAACCTCCGAGCAGAAAATTAAATCGACTAATATTATTTTATTTGAAGAAAAAAATGTAGTTTTGATTTAGTCGTTTTTTTAAACTAAAAGCAATGGAAAGTATCACTGTTTACCCAAAAAATGCAAAGCAAAAATCATTGCTTAAGTCATTATTAGAAGAAATGAAAGTTCGATTTGAGATAGCAAGCGGAAAGGATGAAACAAAATTAAGTGAGAAAGATTTTTTTGCTAAAATTGACAAATCCATTTCTCAAGTAGAAAATGGAGAAACTAAACATTTGTCAAAAGAACAACAAAAAGAGTTTTTAGGACTATGAGTTTTTCTGTTGAATTCACCATTGATGCTGAAAAAGATATTCAAAAGTTGAAAAAATCAGGAGATAAAAAAACTCTAATAAAAATTGACAAATTATTGAATGAACTTCGAGAGCATCCTTTGACAGGAACTGGAAAACCTGAACAATTGAAACACTATGATACCCCAACTTGGTCAAGAAGAATAACCGAAAAGCATAGGTTAATTTATAGAATTGAAGAAAACAAGATTATAGTTTTAGTACTCTCGTTTTGGGGACACTACGGAGAAAAATAACATCAAATAAGATTATGGCTACAGCTAACACAGGTAGCTGTAGCGCAACCCCTACCAAAATCCAAAATTTCAAATAAAGAATAAAAAATCAAACCTCGTTTAAGGCTAATTAAACGAGGTTTGTTTTTGGTTTTAAGTTGTGGTTTAAAAAAGGAGTTGCTTACAAATAACGTTCTTGAAATACTTTTTGATGGTGTTTTTGATGTCCAATGATAATAAAACCGAGGGCTCTTACTGAAATTGGTTGTTCAGAAGCGGTGCCCATTTTTGTTAATTGCTCTGGAGTGAAACTTTTAAAAAGCAATAAAGTAGCATGACGCAAGGCCGAGAATTCGGTAAGTAATTCTTGCAAACTTCTATCGTTGGCATGGGCTTCGTCAACATAATCATTCTCATCAAAACCAGGTAAAGGCGTTTTATCGTTTCTTGAAATCCGTAACGCACGATAGCTAAAAACCCGTTCGGCATCTATCAGGTGTTGGATGATATCTTTTATCGTCCATTTGCCCTCCGCATAGCGATAATCGAATTTGTCCATTGGAATGTTTTGCACAAAACGAATGAAATCATGTAGACAAATTTCTAATTCGTCTAATAAAATCACATCTTCAGTAGCTTTGACATAATTTTCGTAGTAAGCCGCGTATTCGTTTTTTGGTAATTGGCTGGCGTTCATATTGCTGTTTTTTATAAAAAATTAGTTTTCAAAGATTTATTTAATTCTGTAAAAGCAAATGTAATTACAAAAAAGGATTGTCCGTTTCTAATATCAAATAAAAATCTTGCCACAGATTTCACAGATTTCACAGATTTAATTCTAAAATCCTTGAGAATCCTTAAAATCTGTGGCTAAAAATAAAGCATTGGCACAAGTTAAGAATAGTCATTTTAAAAAATAACAATTTAGTGTTATGCCGAATTTCTACTGGCATTGGTATTTCCAAACAGCGATCGAGTTACTATTTTTTCGTACACTGAAATTAAGGCAACATTGGGCGTTTGCGCAGCATTTAATTCTTTAATTTTCAATAATGCGTATTGTTGTATTGTCAATAGCGGCAATACAATACGCTCTCTAGTTGCTATGGAAGCTTTACCGTCTGGATAGTTTTCCATTAACTCGACATGTCCAGCAATTTTCAGCAACAATCGTTTTGTGAGAAGGAATTCATCAAAAATAATTTGCCAGAAAGCGCCAAATTCTGGATCTTCTTTCATGTATGCCGTTAATGGAAAAAATGATTTTGCCAAAGACATCATGCTGTTTTCTAATAAGGTTTTGAAGAATAATGAATTGTTATATAAATCCTGAACTTCGTTCCATTTGTTTTGCTCTTCAAATTGTTTTAATGCCGTTCCAACACCAAAAAAACCAGGTACATTTTGTTTCAACTGACTCCAGGATCCCACAAATGGAATGGCTCTTAAATCAGCAAAATCAAGTTGTTCGGACTTACTTCTTTTAGAAGGTCGGCTGCCAATATTGGTTTTGGCATAATACTTCAAAGTGCTCATTTGCTCCAAATAAGGAATAAATTTTGGGTGATTCTTGAAACTCAAGTATTTTTCATAGCCGATTGCTGCCAATTGGTCCAAAATAGCTTTTTCGTTGGACAACAATTCATTCTTTTCGTTGCTAAAAACCTGATTCGTAGCACCAGCACTCAGCAAATTTTCTAAATTATACCGACAAGAATCCAAGGTGCCAAAATTGGAACTAATGGTTTGGCCTTGAACGGTTATTTGAATTTCATTATTTTCTATTTTAGGGCCTAATGAAGCGTAAAATTTATGTGTTTTCCCTCCACCACGGGCTGGAGGTCCGCCTCGTCCATCAAAAAAGACTACTTTAATGCCATAAGTTCTTGAAATTTCGGTCAACGTTTCCTTTGCTTTATAAATACTCCAATTGGCCATCAAATAGCCACCGTCTTTTGTACCATCAGAAAAACCTAACATTATGGTTTGTTTATTATTTCTTTTGGCTAAATGAGCAGCATACAAAGGGTTTTTATACAATTTCTCCATTACTAAATGGGCTTTTTGCAAATCTTCTACCGATTCAAAAAGCGGAACAATATCCACCGTTGGATTTTCCCAATTGCTCAAACGAAATAAGGCAAAAGTTTCCATTACATTCAATGCACTTTCATTATTACTAATGATATAACGATTGGCGCCAAATTCCCCATTTTTTTCTTGAATACTTTTAATCGTTTGAATAGATTCTATGGTGGATTTTGTCATTTCATTATCAAAAACATTGGCATCTAAATTACCCACGACATTGGACAATGTTTCAAACTTTTCGTCTTCGGATAATTCAAAATAATTTTCAGGAAATAAAGAATTGTTTTCCTTTAAATAATAACCCACAACCTCTTTAAATACAACATCATGCACTTTACTATTTTGACGAATATCTAAGGATGCAAAATGAAATCCAAAGAGATTTACTTTAATAATCAAGGCTTCCAAATCATCCAAATACAAAGATTTATGTTCGTTAATTATTATTTCTTTTATTTGATTTAATTTGGTTTTAAACGTGTCCAAAGTAATATAAATTTCCCCCTGAGAGTAAAAAACGGAACGGTATAACTTATTTTCAAGCTCAGCAATAATTGCATCAACCCCATAAAAAGTCAATTTCCTTTTTAACTTTCTAATGTCGGTGTAATAACATTTTAATATGGAAGTTCGCAATCTTTCAGCCACTTTTTGAGTAATTTCTGTAGTTACAAAAGGGTTTCCATCACGATCGCCACCTGGCCAAAAGCCTAATTTTATCAAAGGATTTTGAATTGAATTTCCATCAAAAATATTCTTTTGAAGATAATGCACCATTTCTCCCGATGTTTCATAAAATACATTTTCGAGATACCAAATCAGACTTACCGCTTCGTCATAAGGCGTAGGCTTTTCTTTTTTAATAAATGGTGTTTTGCCTAATTGTGACAGTAATTGCTTGATATGCAACAAATCATTTTTTCTTACGGCTTCCGTCAAATCGGTAATGATTCCTAATACTGCACCTGGATAAAATTGTGTTGGATGTGCTGTAAGTACCGTTCTTACGTTGAAATTTTCTAAAAAATACTTCAACTCTTCTACTCTATTTTTCGCACTTGCTTTTTCCTTAATATCACGCAAAGAACCTCTACCTTCCATATTATTAACGACCGGAAATGCGGCGTCTTCAATAGCGTCAAATAAGACAATCTGGCGCTCAACATATTGAATAAAGCGAAACATAATATCTATTTTCTCTTCTTCGGAGGCATGATGCAAATAGCGTTTCACAAAAAAATCAACGATTTCTTTTGGATTTTCTTGATTTTTAAACCCATTCTCACAAACTTCTGCAAACAACGGAAGTAAAACGCCTGTGTTATCAATAGAATCAAAAGGTAATGTTATAAAAACACTATTATAAATATGATATTTTGAAAGTACATCTTGGTTGAATCTTTCAATTTTTGGAAGTGTGTACATAGCAGTTTAAGTTTAGTTGGTT
>CAIRNC010000076.1 GCA_903879875.1 uncultured Bacteroidota bacterium | reverse complement strand
CCCTATGCCTTTGATAAAAAATATAATAAATCAGTTGCCTATTTCAGTATGGAATTTGCAATTGACCAAAGTCTAAAAATATATTCTGGTGGTTTGGGCTTTTTAGCGGGTTCACACATGAGAAGTGCATTCGATTTAAAACAAAATATGGTAGGTATTGGCGTTTTATGGAAACAAGGCTATTACGACCAATTCCGAAAAGAGAACCGTTCTATGGGTGTTTTATTTCAAGAAAAAATATTTCATTTTCTAGAAGAAACCAACATCAAATTTACGATTGTTATCCATGGACACACCGTTTGGGTCAAAGCCATGTATCTCAATCCAAAAACTTTTGGTACGGCTCCTTTGTTCCTATTATCTACAGATGTACCCGAAAATGACTATTTGGCGCGGTCCACTACTTTTAAACTCTATGATTCTGACCCAAGTGCTAAAATTGCACAGTGTATGGTATTAGGAATTGGTGGTGCTAAACTTTTAGATGAATTGAATTTTAGTCCAGAACGTTATCATTTTAATGAAGCTCATGCTCTTTCGGCAGCTTTTCATTTGTATAAAAAATTCGGACATTCCATAGATGAACTACGAAAAAAATTAATTTTCACCACTCACACTCCTGAAGAAGCGGGTAATGAAAAGCATGATATTAATTATTTAGACAATATGAGCTTTTTTTGTGGGCTTCCGCTTGAAGAAGTTCGTGCCATAACTGGAATAAATGATTCGGTTTTCAACCATACTTTAGTCGGATTGCGTTTCAGTCATAAAGCCAACGGGGTTTCAAAACTGCACGGCGAAGTTTCTAGAAATATGTGGGCGGGTTACGATGGTATTTGTCCCATAACTCATATTACCAATGCACAAAACAAGAAATATTGGGCAGATCCATTTTTGGAAGATGCCAGAATAAACAATGATATTGATGCAGTAGTAAAAAGAAAAAACAGACTCAAACAAAAACTTTTTGACGTTGTTGCTGATCAAACAGGTAAACTTTTTGACCCAAAAATATTGACTATTGTTTGGGCACGACGTTTTGCAGGATACAAAAGACCCGATTTAATTACGCAAGATATCGAGAAATTTAAAAGTATGATGGAAAACACAGAAATGCCAGTTCAAATTATTTTTGCTGGAAAGCCGTATCCAATGGATTATGGTGCCATACATACTTTTGATACATTGGCATATTTAAGTCGTTCTTTTAAAAACATGGCGGTGCTTACAGGTCATGAATTAAAACTTTCTAGACAATTGAAAGAAGGTTCCGATATTTGGTTAAATAACCCAAGAGTTACCAGAGAAGCTTCTGGAACAAGTGGTATGTCAGCTGCCATGAATGCCTCAGTTAATCTTTCTACAAATGATGGATGGATATGTGAATTTTATGACAATGGAGTCAATTCGTTTGTATTGCCGACTGTAGATCACAATTTGCCAACCTATATACAAGATGAGCAAGACCTTGATAATTTATATAAAGTTTTGACCGAAACCATCATCCCGATGTATTATAAAAAACGAAAAAATTGGTCAAAAATAGTATTAGCGAGCATGAACACTGTGGTTCCATTCTTTGATTCTTCAAGAATGGCAGACGAATATTATGAAAAAATGTATAGCTAATATTCTGAAAATAATGACTTGTTGAACATCATCATCAGTTTCGGATTAATTATAATATACCATAATTAGAGGGGAAAGTTATAATGCAATTTATAGCTTTCCCTTTCTAAATTTTATTAAGCAGGAATGATTTGTAATTTTTTATAGTGCGAAAACTGTTAAATTTTACAAATCATTTGCTTTACAAAAAAAAATTATGCAATATTTGAGGAATATTTAACAACAAAATAACTAAGCCTATACAATAATTTTACTTTTTAGAGAAAAATCTCTTCTTTTTTAATCAAAAACTAAAAGGTAATCTTATGGCTAATGTTCAACTTCCAGACGCTTTATTGGTAAAAAGTTATGTAGCAGGAGACGAAAATGCTTTGGCTATTTTAATCAAAAGGCACCAATCCAAAATTTACGGCTTTATCTATTCTAAAATTGCAGATAGCGATTTATCGAATGATATTTTTCAGGATACTTTCATGAAAGTTATTAAAACTTTAAAATCCGATTCGTATAACGAAGAAGGAAAGTTTTTGCCTTGGGTAATGCGTATTGCTCATAATTTAATAATTGATCATTTTCGTAACAACAAAAAAATGCCGATGTTAAGAGAAACTGAAGAATTTTCTATTTTTTCAATTCTTACTGATAACTCTCAAACTATCGAAGGTCAAATTATTACTGCACAAATCGAATTTGATTTAAACCGTATTATTAATGAACTGGCTGATGACCAAAAAGAAGTATTGGTTATGCGTTTGTATCAAGATTTAAGTTTTAAAGAAATATCAGAATTGAATGGGGTTAGCATCAATACAGCTCTTGGTAGAATGCGTTATGCTATTCTAAATTTGAGAAAAGTTATTGAAAAAAAT
>CAIRNC010000075.1 GCA_903879875.1 uncultured Bacteroidota bacterium | reverse complement strand
GCTATAGAAAATGTTTTTAATGATGACAATGCCAATTGGGAGAAAGGGATGATAAAAGTGTATGATAACTTTACCAATGACTTTTTGTACCCAAATCCAAACAGCATTATGACTTTTGTAGAGAATCATGACACCAATCGATTCAATCAAATCTATAAAAACGATTTCAGAAAATACCAAATAGCTATGACGCTAATCGCTACTGTTCGTGGAATCCCACAACTTTATTATGGTTCTGAAATTGGTATGTCTGGAGACAAAAACAAAGGAGATGCTGACATTCGCAGGGATTTTCCTGGCGGTTGGAATGGCGATAGCAATAATGCTTTCGTAAATTCTGGAAGAACAGTAGAACAACAAAAGTATTACGATTTTACAGCCAAATTGTTCAATTGGAGGAAAACAAAAACAGTTATCCACACTGGAAAAATGACGCATTATATTCCTGAAAATAATGTCTATGTGTATTTCCGTTATAACGAAACTACCACGGTAATGGTTGTTATCAATAACAGTAATGATAAGCAGGTGGTAAAAACAAATAGATTCAAAGAAAACATCAAAGAGGTAAAAACCGCCAAAGACGTTTTAACCGAACAAAATTTCGATTTATCAAATGAAATTACTGTGGAACCAAAATCAGCTTTGATATTGGAATTGAAATAAATACAACAAACAATGAAAAAATTACTTTTCTTATTACTGATAACTTCACTTTCTTTTGCACAAAATGCAAATCGAAAATTTGAAAGCTTCAAAGAAGCCAACAACAGTTTAGAAATAAACACTTCTGATGGAAAATTTAGTATAAAAGCCTATTCAGATAAAATGGTAGAAACTACTTTTATCCCAAAAGGAGAAACTTATAATATTAATTCTCAAGCCGTTGTTTTAGTTCCAAAAACTGGAATCTCAAAAATTATTGAAACACCAAGCTTCATAAGTCTTTATACAAAGGGAATAATTGTAACTATACAAAAATCACCATTTCAAATCTCTTATTTCAATCAACAAAAGCTTATACTTTCCGAAAAAAACGGATATTCCAAAAAAGACTCTACAGACGTGTTGGATTTCAATATCGAGTCTTCCGAATTACTTTATGGCGGTGGTGCTAGAGCATTAGGGATGAATCGTCGAGGCAATCGTTTGCAACTTTACAATCGTGCACGTTACGGTTATGAAACCAATGCTGACCTGATGAATTTCTGTATTCCAATGGTGTTATCGTCTAAAATGTATGCCGTTCATTTTGATAATTCGGCTATTGGTTATTTGGATTTAGACAGCAAAAAAACGAATACTTTGGCTTATGAAACTATTTCTGGCAGAAAAACGTATCAAGTAATAGTTGGGGATTCTTGGACTGATTTGATTGCAAATTATACAGATTTAACTGGAAAACAACCTTTGCCAGCACGCTGGACTTTGGGGAATTTCTCTTCTCGATTTGGCTATCATTCTCAGGAAGAAGTCGAAAAAACGATTAAAAAATTCGAAGAGGACAAAATTCCAGTCGATGCTATAATCCTTGATTTGTATTGGTTCGGCAAAGAAATGAAGGGCACAATGGGAAATTTAGATTGGGACAAAGACAAATTTCCTAATCCAACAAAAATGATTGCCGATTTGAATGCAAAAGGGGTGAAAACCGTTCTAATTACTGAACCTTTTATACTGACAACTTCCAACAAATGGAAGGAAGCGGTCGATAAAAAAGTATTGGCAGTAGATAAAAACGACAAACCTTTTACATATGATTTCTATTTTGGAAATACAGGCATCATCGATATTTTTAAACCCGAAGGCAAAAATTGGTTTTGGAATGTTTACAAAAGTCTAATCAATCAAGGAGTTGGTGGTCTTTGGGGCGATTTGGGCGAACCTGAAGTTTTCCCTTCTGGAGCAATTACTGCCGGAGGTAAAGCCGATGAAATTCACAATGTTTACGGACACAATTGGGCCAAACTAATTTCGGATGGTTACAAAAAAGATTTCCCTGCTCAACGTCCTTTTATCTTGATGCGCGCGGGCTATTCGGGTTCACAACGCTTTGGAATGGTGCCTTGGTCAGGCGATGTGAGCCGATCTTGGGGTGGATTACAATCGCAAATGGAAATTGCCCTCCAAATGGGAATGCAAGGCATGGGCTACATGCACTCGGATTTAGGTGGATTTGCT
>CAIRNC010000074.1 GCA_903879875.1 uncultured Bacteroidota bacterium | reverse complement strand
TTTTCAATGAATTTTTGCTATTTACAGGAAAAAATCCGAAATACATTACCGATTTGGATCATGCCATTGGCTATTTTAATGACGATAAAGAAGTAAAAGTAGCGAAAGAACTAGGAAAGTTTTATCAAACTAAAAAAGATTGGGATGCGGCTATAAAATATTATGAAATGGATGCCAAAATCAGTCCAAACGCTATTGAAACTACTTTGTTGTTGCTAGAATGTTATTCGCAAAAACTACAATTTGACGTTGTAAATCAAAAAGCAAATGTGATGATGGAGTTGTATCCGTTACAGCCCGAATTTTATTATTATTCAGGTTTGGCCAACAATCAATTGAAAAATTTTAAAAAAGCGAAAGAAGTCCTAGAAACAGGAATTGATTATTTGGTGGACAATACCGATTTGGAAATCAATTTCAACATTCAATTGGGCGAAGCATATAGCGGTTTGGGCGATGTAAGTAAAAAAGAAGCCTATTTTTTAAAAGCAGATAAGTTATTAAAACAAAAAAAATAATGAAAACCCATTTGAAATTGCTTTGCTTTATTTGTTCCGTTTGCGCCATGACGCTCGTGTCTTGTACGGCAAAAAAGGCGGTTGTTGCAGCAACGTCAAATGCATCAGAAACGATTGCTGCAAGTAAAGTTATCGAAAGCAATAATGCGACTAAAAAGGAGTTTAAAACGCTTTTGTTAAAAGCAGATATCAGTTATCAAGACTCTAATCGAGCACAAGATGTTACGGCAGAAATTAAGATTAAAAAGGATGAAATCATTTTAGTTAGCATTCGATTTTTTGGAATTACAATGGCAAAAGCCATAATTACTCCAAAAGAAGTGAAATATTATGAAAAAATAAACGGTAAGTTTTTCGAGGGCGATTACACGACTTTAAGTCGATTATTAGGCACCGATTTGGATTTTTTTAAAGTACAAAATCTTATGATTGGTCAAGCTTTAGACAATTTAAACAAAGAAAAATATACGCTTTCAATAGCCGATGGTTTTTACAAATTAGCAGTATCAAAAGAGAACACAGAGAAAGCATTATTTATTGATTCTTCCAGTTTTTTAATAAAAAGACAAGAAATCAGTCAGCCCGATAAAAACCGTAGTTTTCAATTGAGTTATTTGAATCATAAAACATTCAACGAAGTTATTTTGCCAGTTGAAATAATGATTGAAGCCAAACAGGAAGATAAAAAAACAACGATAAGCATCGTGTATAACAACGCTGTTTTTAACGAAGATTTGACGTTTCCATATAATGTGCCAGATGGTTCCGAGAGAATAAATATTGATTAAATTTGTATTGCACAAAATTGTTTCAAACAATTCCTTTTATATGTATAAATATATTTTAAGTTTACTGTTTTTGTTCACCACTTCATTGATTTGGAGCCAAACCGATCAAGAGAAATTAGAACAACGAAAAGCCCAAATCCAACAAGAAATTAAGGAAAAGGAACGCTTGTTGGAAAGTCAAAATAGGAAGCAACAATCGGTTACTACGGTTATAAAAGAGCAAACCGAGAAAATAAAGTTGCGTGAAAAACTCATAAATACCACCGAAAAACAGTCGAAGTTGTTGAAAAATGATATGTACCTCAATCAACTTCAAATCAATCAACTCCATCGCGATTTAGACGCTCTGAAAACAGATTATGCTGCGATGATTGTGAAGTCATACAAAAGCCGTTCGGAACAAAGTCGCGCCATGTTTTTATTGTCATCCGAAAACTTCTTGCAAGCCTATAAAAGAGCGCAATACATGAAGCAATATGCCAATTATAGAAAATCACAAGGCGAAGAAATCAAAATAAAAACAGGGCAGTTGCTTACGTTTAATGATAAATTAGATGTTCAAAAAACAGAAAAACAAAAATTATTAGAAGAGCAAGAAAAAGAACGATTGGTTTTGCAAAAAGAAAAGCAAGAGCAAGAACGTTTGGTCAATTCCATCAAAAAAGACAAGAAAAAAATCATTGCTGAAATCAAGAAAAAGCAACAGGAAGAAAGACAAATCGATCGTCAAATTGACAAATTAATTAGGGAAGCCATTATTGAAGCCAACAAAAGATCGGCTGAAGTTGCTCGAAAAGCCAATCCGAAAAAAGTAGTTACTGTTGCAGAAACAAAAGCTATAGAAACCTCAACAAAAATCATCTTAACTCCCGAAGAGCGAATTGAATCCGACAATTTTAGAACGAATAAAGGCCGATTGCCTTGGCCGGTAGAAAGAGGAACGTTGTATTCTGGCTATGGTGACCAGCCACATCCCATATACAAAACGTTGACCGTTCATAACAGTGGAATCGATATTGAAACAGAAGAAGGCGCTAATGCTAGAGCCGTTTTTGACGGAATTGTGACCAAAGTTATTGTGCTAACTCCAGTGAACAAAGCGGTATTTGTGCAACATGGTGATTATTTTACGGTTTATCAAAACTTGAGTTCGGTTTCTGTTACTAAAGGCGATAAAGTAAGCCGAAAACAAGCAATCGGAAGAATTAGAACCAATGGCGATTCAGGCAAAACCATTTTAAAATTCATGATTCTTCAAAACACTAATCCTAGCAATCCTTCGACTTGGTTGAGTAATAGGTAGTTTATAGAAATTTTTTGTAGAAAAGTATGATTTACTTAAAGTTAGTTGAAAAAAAAATTCATCTAACTTTCTTTAAAGGCAACTATTTATTAACATCATTTCTTATTTTACCAAACTTGAAAACTGTTTTAATTTTCCACGATTGCTTCTGTCTAAAATTTGTTTTTTTGTGAAAGAAAAATATAAATTTGGTTCTAAATATAAAGAAATTGCAGCCTCAATTTTGTTTATTTGACCTTCGTTTAGTTCTTTTTCACTGACATATTCAACTTCAAAGCAATCTATTTTTACTTGTTTTACCACAAATTCTTTGACATTACCATCATCTTCAATAATGCTTTTTAGAATGTAATAAAAAGTCAATCCGGGCGATTTTTTACCACTAGGCAACTGTGCAACATCATTTGTACGGCCAATTAATTGTTTCAGAATAGGCTTTTTCGGGGTGCTTTTTTCATCTAGAATTCCGATATCACCTATGTCATAACGAATAAAAGGATGTGCTTTATTAAAAAGAGATGTAATTACAATTTTTCCTTCTTTTCCGTAAGGCAAAACAGTATTGGCTTCATCTAAAATTTCGACAAATATAGTTTCAGCATTTACTTGCCATTCGCCTTCTTTATTTTCAAATGCTATTAAATCGAGTTCGGAAGCTCCATATTCATTGACAATTGGAATTCCCAATTGTTGTTCTAATAGTATTTTGTCCTCCAGAAACAACATTTCTGAAGTTACCATGCAAACTTTCAGCGTTGGACAAATATTTTTTAAAACAATATTTTCCTTCTTTAAAAATTTTGCAAATAAGACAATAGAACTTGTATAACCATTGATGTAATCAAATTTTCTAGATTTAAATTGATTTACAAAATCAGCTAAAATCGTATCGGATAAATCAAAAATGGAAAAGCGGTAGCGATTACTTAAAAAATCTTTAAAGCGTTCTTTTTTATTTCCTATAAAATCCAATGGAATGCCATAAAAACGGGCTTGATAGGAAGTGCTAAAATCAATTTTATACCATCCAAACCGATAAATGTTAGAAGCCCATGTCAATGCATGACAATACTTGTCTTTTGCAAATACAAATGGTTCGCCACTAGAGCCCGAAGTTTTGTTTTTATAAACTGTATTAGCGTAATAATTATTGGAAAGTCTCTCAATTAAAGACGATTGTAGGTTTTTTTTATTCAATATTGGCAAATCATTCCAATTTTTCACTTCAATATTACTAACCATTTTTTGATAGAATGGATTGTTTTTTAAATGAAAGTCAACTATTTCTTTCTTTTTGGATTCTAGGAAAGCATCATATTCCTTATCTGAAAAATGAACAATTCGTTGCAACGCTTCTGTAGCTTTCTTTATAGGAAAACCATTTATTTGAAGAGAGAAATTAAATAAGTTTATCATTTATGAATTTTCAACGAATTGAAATGCTTTGTATAAAAAACAAAGCTACTACTTTTTACGGTAATAGCTTTGTGTTGGTATTTTTTGTTAGTTATCAATTACTAAGTTGTATATTTAATGTAATCAAATTGTGCTCTAATGAACATTTTTTTCTTTTTATAAATCAAACTTAATACCTTGTGCCAATGGCAAACTAGTAGTATAATTGATGGTATTGGTTTGTCTTCTCATGTATGCTTTCCATGCGTCAGAACCTGATTCTCTTCCTCCACCTGTTTCTTTTTCTCCACCAAAAGCGCCACCAATTTCAGCTCCTGAAGTTCCAATATTCACGTTTGCAATACCGCAATCAGAACCTGCTACAGACAAGAATGCTTCTGCTTCACGAAGATTGTTGGTCATAATTGCAGATGATAATCCTTGGGCTACGCCATTTTGAAGGGCAATAGCATCATGCACGTCACATGAATATTTTAATAAATATAAAACGGGTGCAAATGTTTCGTGTTGTACAATTTCATAAGAGTTATTTGCTTCAGCAATTGCTGGTTTTACATAACAACCACTTTCATAACCTTCACCAGAAAGTACGCCGCCTTCAACAAGAATTTTTCCACCTTCGGCAACCACTTTTTCTAATGCTTTATTATACATTTCTACCGCTTGAATATCAATAAGTGGTCCAACATGATTGTTTTGATCTAATGGATTTCCAATTCGTAATTGACCATAAGCGCCTACAATTGCATCTCTTACTTTGTCATAAATACTTTCGTGAATAATCAATCTGCGAGTAGAAGTACATCTTTGTCCTGCTGTTCCTACTGCACCAAAAACAGCACCAATTACGGTCATTTTGATATCAGCATCTGGTGTAACAATAATTGCATTGTTTCCTCCCAATTCTAATAAAGAGTTTCCTAAACGAGCGGCACAAGCTTGAGCAACAATTTTACCCATACGTGTAGAACCTGTAGCCGAAACCAGAGGAACACGTTTGTCGTGAGTCATTAATTCTCCTACTTTGTAATCTCCGTTAATTAAACAAGAAATGCCTTCTGGAAGGTTATTTTCTTTTAATACTTCAGCAATGATATTTTGACATGCAATTCCACACAAAGGTGTTTTCTCAGAAGGTTTCCACACACAAACATCACCACAAATCCATGCTAAGGCTGTGTTCCAAGCCCAGACGGCAACTGGAAAATTAAAGGCAGAAATAATCCCAACTACACCAAGCGGATGATATTGTTCGTACATCCGGTGTCCTGGACGTTCTGAGTGCATGGTCAATCCATGTAATTGACGCGAAAGACCAACTGCAAAGTCGCAAATATCAATCATTTCTTGAACTTCACCGTAACCTTCTTGCAGTGATTTTCCCATTTCATAAGAAACCAATTTGCCAAGAGCTTCTTTGTTTTTGCGTAATTTGTCTCCAAATTGACGTACAATTTCTCCACGTTGAGGTGCTGGCATTAAACGAAAAGTTTTAAATGCTTCGGTAGCCGTTTGCATTACTTTTTCGTAATCTTCGGCTGTTGTAGTTCTTACTTTTCCTATAAGTTGTCCGTCTACTGGCGAATAACTTTCTAAAAGTTCACCATTTGAAAAATGATTGTTTCCTGTTGAAGTTCCTTCGTTTATGGCTTTTACACCAAGAATTTCTAATGCTTCGGTCATTCCGAATTGCTTTGCTATTGTTGACATTGTAACTATTTTAGTGAAAATTGTTATATTTTTCCACAAAGTTAAGTTTTTTTATGGAATCATAAACCCAAATAATGCAATAGGATTTTTTTGGTTTAGAAGAGAAGCTATAAATTAAGCACTTCTGTTAATTTATTTCCACTTCAAAACCTTCATTTTCGGGGTTATGTAAATTGAAAAATTATAATTTTCTAGTAGATTCTCTTTGTCTTAATTCTGTTTTTATAACGGTGGTTTTGTAAAAAATCAGACTTCTATGTTTTTAGTAAACACATTAATAATGAGTTATATATTTATTGAATCGAAATAAAATGGCTAATGTAGTTAATTAAATGGAATATAAAATCAGGTGTTAGCGTCAATTTTAGATTATATTTTTAACTACATATCTAATAAACAAACACTCAATTAAGAGCCAAGAAGAATTTTTTTAGTAATAACTTGTTCGTTATCTAATTTGATTTTTACTATCAATGTTTGTTGATTTGTTATTGTTGAGGAGATACATTCTCTGCTTTTAATATTCTTATTTTCAAAAAGCAAACGACCTAGTACGTCATAAACGGCAACTTCCGTTAATTGTGAAAGCTCCGATTGCACAAAAATTTGATGATTTTTAGTGTAAACGTGTATTGAATTTGAATTATCGACAGTATGAATCCCAAGTGAAGTGTCAGTATAGCGCAAGACAAAACGATTGTCAAAAACGCCAGCTGCACTGGTGAAAGTATATGGAGACTGTGTTAACTCTTGTGTAGTAGATAATAATAAATCTTCAATATATATCGGATGTCCTGTAACGAACAAGCCATCTACCTCATCAATATTTATGGTGTAGTCTCCTGCTGTGGTAACTTTGAAGCCCAAAGGCACTAAGTCGGAAGTATCAAAAGGCAAAGATCGCCCTTGTATTACCATTGGTTTTGTGTTTAATACCGAATACAAATTGACTGCATTGTCTGTAAAGGCATCACCGTCATACAATAAATCTCGATCGTTGGTAGCACCCGTAACATAGCCGACTAACGTTTGTCTGTAAGCATGATTACTGTTTGAAATGCTCAACCAAATTCTATTTTGTTCGTCAGTAGCCGTTGCATTGTTATTTCTAAAGAATTGTGAATTATCGGTTACAGATCGAACTCGCATGGAATTATTAAAAATAATATCGGCATTGTCATATATTTGTGCAAAAAAACCTTGACCTGCCGCAATTTTACCTGTTGGTTTTAGAATAGAACCATTCCCGCTTGGATCAGAAGGTGCAATAGTACCAGTTGCACCTGTTGCATTCCAACTGGCATAATCGTTTGTAGTATAATCTCCATTTCCATTGGGTTGTGTAAAAGAAGTCCAAAAATATAAAGTGCCACCAATATTTCCAGTACTATTATTATTAGCAGTAATAAAAGCTGAGGCATTAATAGCACTAGGATAAGGATTCGCTAACAATATTGTGTTTCCTGTTGCAACTGTATCAAAACTTCCTACCCCATGAGTGTAACTTAAAGCGTGTGGCACATTTATAATACCGTTATTAGGCGTTCCTGTAAAGTCAAAATCTTTGGTTCCGACTCCTAATCCACTCACTCTAGTGATAAATCCTCTACCAGGTGTGGTTGCTGTTATGTTATTCCAAGCTCCATCAACAGTTCCGTATAAATCCCACATATAACTGGCATCAAAATTAGTAGCTGAAATTTGAGCACTTACATCTCCAGTAACAGGCGAACCCCAATAGATATAATCGTTTTGAATCATGGAACGGCTTGTTCGTGTCATTTTAATCGTTCCTGAATCAGTAATTCCGTCGTTTATTTGAACTAAACTCCCATTGTTTTTTATCAAAACGTCATTGCCGCTGGAATTAGATAGCATATTAGTTACAGTCAATAATTTGTCGGAATCGACCTGCAAGGTTCCTGCAATTACATTCAAATTATTACCTACCAAAATTTCACTTGCACTGCTTATTGACTTAGTTCCTGATCCTGAAATCACCATGTTGGAATAGGGATTTGGTGAACTTATGGGTGTTAAAGTTTGATTTGTGCCTGCATATTCAACCGTACTTCCTGTTTCTAAAATAATGGTTGGATTATTAGTACTACTAATAGCCGTAACAGTTGTGCCGTTAAATCCTGCCGTATTACTACATTTAAACGTAGCGCCATTCTTTACTGTAAAAGAGCCTCCACTTTGAAATTGAATGCCTGAAGTTAAATAATTTGTAGCATCGTTTGTTCCGTTAACAATTACATTGGCATAACTAATTACAGGACCACTTACACCCGCTCGAATGTTGGTTGCAGATGTGCCATAATATTCAATGGTAGTTCCAGATGCTAAACTGTATGCACCAGTTGCATCTGGTTTTAAACCTGAGCCACCTAATCTAAAATAGGAAGTGTTTGCCATCGTAAGATTGGTACCAGTACCTCCAAGAGATTTGGTGTCAATATCAACTACTGCAGTTTCGCTCATGGTTATTGTGTTTGAAACACTAGTCGTGTTACTAATTCCTTTATAATCTGCGCCTAATGTATTACTTCCACTAAATTTTAGGTTGTAGTAATTTGGAGTTCCCGATAAAATTTGGGTTGCATTAGTGGCGTTCAAATGAACCGTACCGCCAGTTAAAGAGTAATTCGAATACCCCGACAATTGAGGTAAATAATTACTTGTTGGTGTTGCTGTAACGGTGCTAATTCTATATTCACCATCGCTCATTACCAATCTTCCTGAACCAGTAAAATCAGCTGCATTTGTTCCTAATACTATGCCTTTACGTATATCAAGTTTTCCACCTAGAGCGTCAAGTGTAGTTGTGTTTGAAATGCCAACACCATTGGTTAAAGTTAGTGTTTTCGTATTATCGCTTAATTCAACAATAACAATTTTTGCCGAAGAACCAGTTGGCAGTCCCGTTCCTGTGGTTTGATTGGCTTTGCCAATATAGTGAAAAAATGCCACATTGCTTATTGATGGAGCATTCGTAATTTGTATGTTTCCAACTGTTCCTGAAGTACTACTGATTCCGTCAATAGAAGATATTTTTAAAGTAGCTGCTTGTTGACTCGTAAAATTGGTACCCGTACTGTAACTTGTTACGTTTAATGCTGTAGTGCCATTAAAACCAAAATCAAAGGTTCCACCGCTACTACCACTACCTTTAACCGTTAAACTACTATTTTTTCCTAACTCAAAATTTTGATTGCTTATTTGCACATAAGCACCTGCATTTACATTAAAGTTGATATATTGATTTCTTGTTACTCCAGTTGATGCAATATCAATAGTTTGAGTTGTTGCAGCAGAAAGTCCGTCGCCAGTACCTATGAAGTTGAAGGTTGTGCCCGATGTAGCTGCAGCAGTTAATAAAGCTGTACTTGCTATTGACATATCTCCTTTAAGATTTAAAGTTGATGTTCCGCCATTTGCACCATTTAATTCAATAATACCTGAACTGGATTCGCTTATATAACCATCAACATTTAAAGTTAATGAACCAGAAGTAGAATTATTAAATACCGTAAGTTTTTTTGACGAATCATTAACTAGGTTTCCTTTTATGTTTAATGTTCCTGTAATTGCAGAAGTTGTTATGCTCACAGTTCTATTAAATCCTGATTCCATTGTGAAATTACCTCCAATTGTAGTAGTGAAGTTAGAAGAACTAAATCGAAATGAATTGGCTGACGAAGTTAGAGAACGAAATATAAAATTATTATGAGTTATATTTTTTGTGAAACTACTTCCTAAAAACACAAAAGTACTTGAGCCAGTAGAGTCAAATATTAGATTACCAAAGCATGCAGTAAATCCACTATAAGTATTTGTACTTACATCACTTTCTGATGGTATGAAAAAATCACTAGTTGATGAAGCTTGATTTTGAATTACAAAGTTAGAATATGGATGAAAAACTTCTGTCCCATTCCAAAGAGATGTGTTTAAATTACTTCCTGAAAATGATCCGTAATTAAAATTTACAGTACCTCCATCTTCGATTTCAAATATTCCAGCGCTGTCCATTGTAAATTTTGTGTTTATTTGTAAAACACCACCATTATAAATATACATGTTTTTCGCAGTCCATGGCGAGGAACTTCCCCATGTTAATGTTGCCCCATTCTGAATGTAAATACTAGCGGAACCATATGAACCACCAGCAGTAGGTATATCAATATTATGTGCAATAAATACTGTAGCCGTGGTTGATGGAGATCCTGAATAGTTAGACCATGTATTGGTAGATGCTGAAAATTGTTCCCAAGTTGCTGAACCTCCTCCAGAAGTTGATGTCCATGTTCCAGCAGTTTTTGAGCGATAGCAATTATTAGGATATATAACTGCAATAATATTAAACGCACTTGAACTAATCGTATTACTTGACGCTAAACCTGTTGTTGTTGCCGTCATAGTCAATCCTGTACCTGTTGCGGTGTGGGTCAAAGAGCTGTAAGTAGCAACGCCACTCGAAGCGGTTATATTTACAGGTGTTCCAGATAAAGTTCCTGCAGAGGTAATTCCTATAGTGCCTATATAATCTAAATCAAGATTTGAATTAATGTCAATAGCTCTAACTGTAACCGAAGGTGTCATAGCAAGATTAACAGTAGTGTTACTAGGTTGTTGCACAAAAGCCAGTCTATCTGCTGTAACTTCAATTCTATTTCTGTCAGCTGTTGTGTTTGAAACTATAATTGTAAATGCACTAAAACCAGAGGATGTATTTCCGCCAGCTACAATTGTGTTCGCGTTTGCGATAGTGACTTGAAATTGTGTGTTATCGGTAACCGAAGTTAGAAAGGTAATTCGCAAAGTCAAACTTTTTGTGGCATTATCAATTGCCGTAACATTACCACCTGATAATCCAGTAAATGCAATGGTTCCTGCTCCAGTATTGATTAATGGAGTGTTGGTAACCATGGTATTGCCATCAAACAAAGCTGCCGACCGAATCATGCTAATGTTGGTAACATTGAAAGTAATTGCACTTAAAATAGTAGGCAATAAATCCAAATCATTGGCAGATGCTCCACCATCTCGAATGTCAAATTTAAACAAATCGACACTGCCATTTGCAGCGCCTAACATTCCAGTATTGGTTATACTTGATGCTTGAAATAAAGTGTAATTTATATTTGAATTATAACCATAAGCTGCATTAGCAATAACATCAGAATTACTGGAATTAGCACCTGTTCCAGTAAAATTAATTACATAAGGATTCTCGTTGCTATCATTATTTGTAATGGTCAAGCTACCATTTATTGCTCCAAGAGCAGTTGGCGTAAATCGCACCGTAAAATTGGTTGTTCCCGCAGCATTAATAGGGGTAGTTGGTTGAGAAAAAATACTGTAATCCCCAGAATCAGCTAGTGGTGTAGTCAACGTAAGATTAGCACTTCCTACATTTTCTATTGTAAAAACAATGTCAACAAAGGCACCAATCTCTATATTTCCAAATGAATGTGAACCACCTGTGAGTATGTTTGTTACGCCTTGTTTTATGTTTATTTCGGGCGTTGGTGATAAGGTTGTGGCTGATGTTGTGTTTTCTGTAGCGTTGTAAACAGTAGTTGCGCCAGAACAATTGTACTCATAAATAGCAAAATAATACGTAGAGTTTGAACTCAAATTTGTTACTGTAACATTTGAGCCTGAAGTTCCATTAAAAACCACTTGTTGTCCAGAGCCGCCATAGATGGTATTAGCTGTTGGATTGGTTAAATCACTAGGGTCTGTAAAAGAATTGGTGGTATTGATGAGTATTAGTCTTCCCGTTCCGTTGCCCACTGCAAAGTTTTGAGTTATCACATTTAAAGCGGGAGTTGAGGTACTAAAAGTAGCTTGAGTGGTTGGAGCTATACAGGAAACAATTGCAACGCCTTTAATATCAATGTTGTCAATACCTAAACCTATTGTTCCTGTTGCTCCTAGACTTTCAAATTTCACTTTTATTTGTGTCCCTGAATAGCCAGCCAGAGATATTTGTGTAACTGCTGTCAAAGTACTTGTACTTGCTGTTTTTGTACCAACAACTGACCAGTTACTGCCATTATCAGTGGAAATTGAAACAGTTACTATATTTGATGTTCCAGATGTTCCTCCAAAAGTTCTAATTGTAAAATCTAACGTTTGTGAAGTAAATCCACTAAAGTTTAAAGCAGGTGTAATTGTACTTGAATTAGACGAAAGCAATTGAAGATATGTTGTTCCAGTTATGACGTTGTCAGTCCAAGTTGAAAATCCACTTACGTCAGTTCTAATAGGTGTTATCGATGTCTGCCCCCAACTTAATGTAGTAGAGCAAACAATTAGTAAAAGATAAAAAATCCATTTTTTCATAAAAGCGTCCTGTTTTCATCAAATTTGGGGATAATCACTTCAAGCTTAGTGGACAAATTTAAGCTATATTTTATAATAACCACTTATACTAAATTATAAAATTGTTATTATTGAAGCGTATTTTACTCACATATAGCACTGAATTCGGAAGAACGTTTAGGATCTTAATATGTAAAAATAAGAAATATGATTGAGGCGTAATTATAGAAAAGCTTTTGAAAACAATGGCAATAACCTATTCGAAGTTGCGATATGAATTGATTTTTGTAAGATTGTACAAACTCATCAAAATAGCATGCCTTTTTTCAAACGTAACCAAAAAATTATAATTTTCTAGTAGATTCTCTTTGTCTTAACTCTGTTTTTATAACGGTGGTTTTATAAAAATATTCGTCTTCTTTATTTTCTAATTTTGCTATTAGTAGTCGAGCTGCTGCTTCGCCAATTTCTGGCCCATGCTGGCTAACCGTAGACAAACTTGGAGTTAATCTTCTAGACCAAACGCCATCAGCAAAACCAATAATGGATAAATTTTGAGGGATTTTATATCCGTTTTTAAGACCCATTTTAATGGCAGAAACCGATGCGTGTTCGTCTAAAGCAAAAATCCCATCAATTTTATTTTCTGCAAATAATTTCGTTACCTTGTTATCAAAATCATCGGCTTCATCAGTAAGAATTATTAAATTGGGGTCGATTTTAATATTATTATTTTCAAATGCTTTTAAAAAGCCTTTTGCTCTCAGTTTTCCAACACTCAAATTGTCTATTGAAGAGAAAAGTGCAATTTTTTTGCAGCCTAAATTTATGAGATGTTGAGTAGCGTCAATTGAAGAATCAAAATCATCTACAATAACTTTATCGCAAGTAACTTCATCTGTAACACGGTCAAACATTACTATAGGTGTACCGTCATTTATAATTTCTATAAAGTGTTGAAACTGATTTTCTTTTTGAGATTCTTCGGATATGGAAAGTATAAAACCATCGATAGTTCCATTGCTAAGCATGTGCAAAGTATGGATTTCTTTTTCAAGTGATTCATTTGATATACAAGTAATAACATGATATCCCTTTTCGTCGGCTACTTTTTCGATTCCTGTAAAAACTTTAGCAAAAAACGAATTAAGAATATTTGGAATAATTACTCCAATAGTTTTCGTTTTTCTGTTTTTTAGATTAAGCGCAGTAATATTAGGCTTGTAGTTTTTCAGTTTAGCAAATTCCTGAATTTTAATTTTTGTAGGTTCACTAATTTCCGGACTATCATTTAGAGCCTTAGAAACAGTAGAAACAGAAACGTTTAATGCTTTTGCAATTTGTTTTAATGTAGCTTTTTCCTTCATAGTTCTTAAAATTAGATTTAAATCGAAATGTAAAGTAAAGTAAAAATTGCGATATTTTGATGCTCTTTTTTATAAATATTTTAAAGTGTAGACCTAAGAAGATAGAAACAAATTTTTACAAGAATTAAATCAACCGTAATATCAATTTCTTCTTTGCTGATTTTCAATATCATTCCTGTCCCAAATAAAATTTAAGCATGTAAAATCCGACCATTTCATTGAGTTTACACATTG
>CAIRNC010000073.1 GCA_903879875.1 uncultured Bacteroidota bacterium | reverse complement strand
TGGTGTAATTGATACTTGGCGCAGTAAAAAGCGAGCGAGCCACTTGAATGGGAATCAAAACACGTAAATCTTGACTGTTCCCAAAAGTGGAGCCTTTTTCTTTTAGCACACCAATGACTTTGAATTTGGCGCCACGAATCGAAAGAGTTTTTCCAATAGGTTGTACGTTTTTCAATAGTCCTTTCATAAAATCGGAACCGACAACACAAACATAATTGTTGTTTTCGATATCAAAACCGTTGAAATTTCTACCATATTCCACCTCTAAACCTGAATTGGTAACATAATGATTGTCCACACCAAGCACAGAGATTTCAGGATCGGTTTTTTCGGCTTCAAATTTTACCTCAGCCGTCGAAGTTGCAGTAAACGAAAGCGAACAATAGGTAAAAGGATAATTGTATTTTTCTTTGAATTCTTTGGCTTGGGTATAAGAAATGATTGGATTTATAATTTCACGTTCGCCCCCGCCATGATTTTCTATAGTCAATTCATATTGATTTACGTTGAACGTATTGGAACCCATCGAAGCAAATTTGGTGGTTAAATTGTTCTCAAGCGCCGCAACAACAGTCAAAATTCCCACCAAAGCCATAATTCCGATAGCAATGATGAGCACTGTTAAAATGGTTCGCAACAACTGGGTCTTGATAGACCCCATTGCGATTCGAATATTTTCTTTGAATAATTTTAGCATAACGATAGTAAGACACGAAATTACGCTATTTGTTACAAGTTTGTTGTATTTGAGTCTAAAATTATTTTTAAAATTATGATATTTGCAACGGAAATTTAGAGTAATCCTTTGGATTTTAAATTTTCTGGCTAAACATTTAATTTTGGACTCCTTTTTCAAAAGTCTAAAATTTAAAAAAATCTATAATCAAAAAATGGCTCAAAAACCAAGTATTCCAAAAGGCACTAGAGATTTTTCACCCGCTGAAGTCGCAAAGCGTCAATACATTATCAGTATTATAAAAAACAATTTCGAGAAATTTGGTTTCCAACCTATTGAAACCCCATCGTTTGAAAATTCCGAAACCTTAATGGGCAAATACGGAGATGAAGGCGATCGATTGATTTTTAAAATATTGAATTCAGGAGATTATTTGGACAAAGTCAATCCTGAGGAATTACAAACCATAAATTACAAGCAATTAACAGGCAAAATCTCCGAGAAAGCCTTGCGTTATGATTTGACCGTTCCGTTTGCACGTTATGTGGTACAACATCAAAACGAAATTGAGTTTCCATTTAAACGTTATCAAATTCAACCCGTTTGGCGCGCGGACCGTCCACAAAAAGGACGCTTTAGAGAGTTTTTTCAATGCGATGCCGATGTAGTTGGTTCTACTTCGCTTTGGCAAGAAGTCGAATTGGTACAATTATACGATGCTGTTTTCTCTGATTTGGGTTTAAATGGCGTAACCATTAAAATTAATAATCGTAAAATATTATCTGGAATTGCCGAAGTTATTGGCGCTTCGGACAAACTTATTGATTTTACAGTAGCGTTAGACAAACTCGACAAAATTGGTGAAGACGGCGTCAAAAAAGAAATGCTCGAAAAAGGAATTTCTGAAAATGCAATCGAAAAAGTGCAACCTTTATTTCATTTTACAGGCAGTATTACCGAAAAAATCAGCCAACTTTCCGCTTTGCTTTCCGATTCTAAAGAGGGAATGAAAGGCGTGGAAGAACTTCAATTTATTTGTGAAAACGTAATCAATTTAGGTTTGAAACAAGCTGTTTTAGATTTAGATGTTACCCTTGCCCGAGGATTGAATTATTATACCGGAGCCATTTTTGAAGTAGCGCCTCCAAAGGCTGTTGCTATGAGTTCTATCGGTGGTGGTGGACGCTATGACGATTTAACTGGAATCTTTGGATTGAAAAATATGAGTGGCGTAGGTATTTCGTTTGGGCTAGATCGAATTTATTTGGTGATAGAAGAATTGGATTTATTTCCAAAAACGATAACAACAACTTCCAAAGCATTGTTTATCAATTATGGCGAAAAAGAAGCTTTTTATGCCATGAAAGCGATTACAGCATTGCGAAATTCAGGCATAAAAGTAGAAATGTATCCCGATACTACCAAGGTTGGAAAACAATTTCAACATGCCGACAAACGCCAAATCCCGTTTGCCGTTATTGCAGGTGAAACCGAAATGGAAGCCAATGTATTTTCGCTGAAAAATTTAGTTACAGGCGAACAAATCATCGTTGATTTCGAAGGTTTGAAGGCTGCGTTAGATTAATTCATCTACCAACAGTATTGCCGATTGCATTATTATTCGGGACGACAGAACTAATTTTTATAGAGAAGCCCTTGTTAGGGCTTCTTTTTTATTTTCGGTTATTAGACAACAATGATTTTAGTCTAAATTATGTTAATTAATTTTTGTTTTCATTCAATTAATAGTTTAGAATTTGCTTTTTTAATATATTTGGACACTTATATAGAATTAACCAAACTAAAAATCAAATAAGAATGAAAAAAACAGTACTCCTAGCAACCGCTTTGATGTTTATATTCCTAGGTGGATATGCCCAAACAGATGCTTTATGGTCCGTTACAAAAAACAAAACTATTGTTGTTTCAGAAAGTAGCAAACGTCCTTCTTTTCCAACAGAATTCAAGTTGTTTCAGCTTAATATGGAGCCTATGAAACAAATTTTAGCAAAGGCAGAAGATCGATTTTTGTCTAAAAAAGCAGTTCGAATTACATTGCCAAATGCTGAAGGGCAATTAGAGTCATTTGATGTATTTGAAGCTTCTAATTTTGAAGCTGCATTACAAGTTCAATTTCCTGAAATTAGATCATATGTAGGAAAAAGTTTAACCGACGAAACTGCAATTTTGCGTATGAGTTTGTCTCCACAAGGAATTAGCACCATGATTTTTAGAGCTGATAAAGCTGACGAATTCATGGAACCTTATTCAGAAGATGCTACTACTTATGCGGTATATAATGCATCAAGAACTAAAGGTAAATTACCTTTTACTTGTAGTACAGAAGACACTGCTTTAACAACATCCTTAAACAATCAAATTACATCAAGACGATCTGGCACATTAGAAATGTTAACTTTCAGATTAGCGTTGTCTTGTACAGGAGAATATGGTGCTGTTTCACCGGGAACAGTTGCAGGTGCTTTAGCAAGAATGAACACTACAATGACTCGTGTAAATGGAGTTTTTGAAAAAGACCTTTCTATTCACATGAATATTATTGCAAACAATACGGCAATTATTTATACAAATGCGGCGACTGACCCTTATTCTGCTGGAACTGCTGGTGCTGCTGGTGCGTGGAATGCGGAGTTACAAAACAATTTAAATAATGTGTTAGGAAATTCAGTATATGACATTGGTCATTTATTTGGAAATTCCGGAGGTGGAGGAAATGCTGGATGTATTGGTTGTGTTTGTGTTAATGGTCAAAAAGGCAGCGGTTTTACCTCTCCCGGCTCAGGAGCAGCTTCTGGCGATAATTTTGATATTGACTATGTAGCACATGAAATGGGGCATCAATTTGGAGGAAATCATACCTTTTCTCATAATGTTGAAGGAGTTGGTGTTAACGTTGAACCTGGTTCTGGATCTACAATTATGGGTTATGCAGGAATAACAAACTATGATATTCAAGCACATTCTAATGCCTATTTTCATTATGCTTCGATTCATCAAATAGAACAGAATATGTTAACCAAAACGTGTCCAGTTAGAACGCCTTTAGCTAATGCTGCTCCTATAGTAAATGCTGGAATAAACTATACCATTCCAAAAAGCACTCCATTTATTTTGACTGGAAGTGCAACAGATACTAACGGAGACGCACTTACTTATTGTTGGGAACAAATGGATACCGCCACAACTGAAACATCTGCTTCAAGTGCAGCGTCTGCAACAAAATTTGGTGGTCCTAATTGGAGATCTTATACACCTGTTACTTCCCCATCGAGATATTTCCCACCAATTGCAAGAGTGATTGCTAATGCAAGTACATCAACTGGTGCTGTCACTTCAGGAACAAATCCAGCCATCTTAATGGAGGCATTAAGTTCTGTAGGAAGAACATTGAATTTTACATTAACTGCTAGAGACAATAAAGTTGGTGGTGGTTTAACAGGAAGTGATGCTACACTTATTACCGTAAATGCTTCTGCAGGTCCCTTTTTAGTTAGCACACCTAATACTGCCGTTTCATGGGCGGTGGGGTCAAATCAAACCGTTACATGGGCAGTTGCTGGAACTACTGCAAATGGAATTAATGCAGCCTATGTAGATATCTATTTGTCTACAAATGGAGGTACTACATTCACGACATTATTGGCAAGTAAAGTACCTAATGATGGTTCTGAAACAATTACAGTTCCTAATAATGTTGGTGCTACTAACAGAATTATTATAAAAGGTTACAATCATGTATTCTATGACATGTCAAATGCTAACTTTACAATTACAGCGGCAACAAGTTCATTTGCTGTAGGATTTGATGGACTTGCCGATGGACAAAATAAACAAGTATGCCAAGGAATTAACGCCGTTTATACAATTCCATATACTGCTTACGCTGGATTTACAGGAACAACTACATTTGCAGTAACTGGATTACCATCTGGAGCTGTAGGTACTTTTTCACCAAATACAGCAACAGCTAGTGGCAATATAATGCTAACTATTAGTAATACAAATAATGTGACTCCTGCTGTTTATCCTTTAACTGTAATAGCAACTTCTGGAGCAACTTCAAAAACGGTTCCTATATATTTAGAAATTTTTAATGCTGGTTTTGGAACTTTCGCTTTAAATTCTCCGGGTGATTTATCTGAAGGAGTAGCTACAACAGTACCACTATCTTGGGGGACTAGTTCAAATGCAAACTCATATGAAGTTCAGATAGCAACTGACAATACTTTTACTAACATCGTTAGTTCAGTAACTGTTACAACTACGAATTTTAATGCGACAGGTTTATTAGAAGGAACAAATTATTTTTGGAGAGTTTTACCTAAAAACCTAGGTTGTAGTGGGTCATATAGTTCTACATATAAATTTACTACAGGACAAACCGTTTGTACAACTTATTATCCAACAGATTTACCTCTTACAATTTCTTCTTCAGGAACACCAACCGTTACTTCAACCATAACAATTCCTACAGGAACTACAATTGCAGATGTAAATATTGGAATGGACTTGTCTCATACTAGAATTAATGATTTGACAGCTATAATTTCAGATCCTTCAAGCAATATGATTTATTTATTTGCTAATCCATGTACAACATCTAGTCAAAATATTAATGCTACTTTCGACGATGCTGCTTTAGAATTTGTATGCGGAGCAAACCCTGGAATTTCACAAACTGTGCGTGCTATTCAAGATTTAGCTGTATACAATGGAAATTCATCTGCAGGAACATGGACGTTACAAATTATAGACGGAACTAATGGACAAGGCGGTACTTTAAATGGTTGGAACATTCAAGTTTGTGGTTTTCAAGCTCTAGCTGTAACTGAAAATGAATTTAAGGATTTTGCTATTTTCCCAAATCCAAACAAAGGTAATTTTACCATTCAATTCAACTCAAATTCAAACAATGATGTAAATATTGCTGTATATGATTTAAGAGGCAGAATTATTTTTGATAAAAAATACAATAACAATGGGCTGTTTTCACAAAACTTACAGTTGGATGCCATTCAATCTGGAGTTTATCTTGTAAATGTTCAAGATGGAGAAAAAAGAATTGTGAAAAGAATTGTTATAGATTAGTAAAATTAGAATATAAAATTACATTCTTTTAAAGTATTTGCATCATAATTAAACCTATATAGTTGAATTAAGTATCAAAGAACATTTAAAAGCAGTGTAAAATAAGTTGAAAAATCAAGCCGGCTCAAAATAGAGGCGGCTTGTTTCATTAAATGAGTTAATGCTAAATAGACACTGGATGTATCATAAAAATCGGAGTTTTTCTTACTATTTTTTCTTTTAATTAACAACTAAAAAACTCCAACACAATAATGTTTTGGAGTTTTTTGGTTTTATATGTGCAACTTGCTGTAAGAAATTAGTTCACTTTGAGTTTCTGTCCGAGTGCTAGGGCGTTGTCGGAAAGATTATTTTTTTTCATAAGTTCTTCAATGGTTAGATTGAATTTTTTGGAGATGGAATAGAGGGTGTCTCCTTTTTGCACTTCATATAGCGAACGGTCTTCACTGCTAACAATTAGTATTTCTTTCTTTTCTATGGGCTTGAATTCAATTCCTAAAACCTGTGCATCATATTGATGTAAATTATATCGTTCAATATAAGTAATCAATTTATCGGGGTATTTGGGGTCCGTTGCGTAGCCATCTGCTTTTAATCCTTTTGCCCAAGCGGCATAATCGCCTTTGGGTAGCTCAAATAAATTGGCATAACGCTTTCTTGAAGTTAAAAAGGAAGCGTGATCGCTATAAGATTCTGCAGGATCATTGTATTTTCTAAAACATTCTTGAGCGGCATCATCATCATAATTTACGGTTTCTCCTGTCCAATTTTCATGACATTTTATTCCAAAATGATTGTTGGCAATAAGTGCTAAATTGCCTTTTCCAGCACCCGATTCTAGTATGCCTTGTGCTAAAATGATACTGGCTGGTATGCCGTTTTTTCGCATGTTGTTCATGGCAATATCTTTGTATTTCAAGATATAATCGTTTACCACTTCAGTATAAACCACCGTTTTTGAAGTCGATTCCATGGTTTCGGTGGTTCTAGGTTTGTTACTTGAAGTATTTTCGGGATTGTTTTTTGGAATGTGTGTTACTGTTTTTCTTGGCGCTACAGTAACTTTTTTGGTTGTTCTAACCACTGTTTGTGTAGAATGACAAGCTATCAAACTAAAAATAACGAATAGGATAAGTGCTTTTTTAATCATTGTAAACTATTGTTTGTAGGTTTTTATTTTTCAATTTTATATTCATGCCTTGAATACCTTGTAATCCACCCGTATGTATCATCAGTATTTTAGCGTTTTTAGGAAAATATTTTTTTTGAATTAAATCTATAACTCCAAACGCCATTTTACCTGTATATATTGGATCCAAAGGAATTTTATTTGTTGCAAAGCTAGTATTAATAAATGAAATTAGAGTTGAATCTACTTTTCCATAGCCCCCAAAATGATATTCCGTTATTAATTCCCAATGCTCTTGGGTAGTGAATTTCTGAATTTCATCTTTTAAAAAATCGCCTTTCAAAGCTGGAAACCCTAAGACTTTTTGATGAGATAACGCACTATTGATAATTCCTGAAATTGTACCGCCAGTTCCCACCGCACAACAAATGTAATCAAATTTTGAATCCCCGTCAAGTAAAATTTCTTCACATCCTTTAATGGCGAAAGTGTTGGTTCCTCCTTCTGGTACCAAATAAAAATCGCCCCATTTTTGATGCAACTTCTCAATAAAATGAGTTTCTGTTTTCAAACGATAGTCTTCCCGTGAAACAAATTCCAATTGCATGCCGCATTTCTGAGCAAATTGCAAGGTTGGATTTTCATTAATTTTATTAAAAAGTTCATCGCCACGAATAACGCCAATTGTTTTAAATCCATACTCGTGTCCAGCATAAGCCGCTGCAGCAATATGATTAGAAAATGCACCTCCAAAAGTCAATAAAGCAGCTTGTTTTTCCTTTTTTGCTTGAAGCAAATTGTATTTCAACTTTCGAAATTTATTCCCTGAAATAAAAGGATGAATCAAGTCTTCCCGTTTTATAAATACTTCAATATTTTGAGCTTCGTCCTTAAAAAAAAATTGATTTTCTATATTTATCATGCTGTTCTGGGGTTTCAATTCTAAATAATAAAATGGGATAAATACATTTCTAAATTAAATATTTCCTAACGTTAACTAACATTAATGATAAAGTCTTTAAATTTGTCGTTATGAAGGAGCAAAATAACGAAAAAATAGTAATCGAAGGCGAAGATTTTTATTATTCGCCCGAAGGTTATAAATGTTTTACCGAAAAATACCATTTAAAACGGGGTTATTGTTGTAAGAGTGGTTGCAAACATTGTCCTTACGGATTTGATAAAAAAACGAATACAATTAGAAAACGAGAAAATTAGTTCATTAGAAAATTAGTTCTAATCTTATAATCTCCTAAACTTATAAACGCAAATATGACTTTTCAAGAACAAATACAACAAGGAATTCCTTCGGTTTTACCGAATCCGAAACCTTATGAAACCGAAATAAATCACGCACCGAAGCGAAAAGAAATACTTTCTGACGAGGAAAAAAAACTGGCGCTCCGAAATGCACTTCGGTATTTTGAACCCCAACATCATGCCGAATTACTTCCCGAATTCAAAGCCGAATTAGAAACTTACGGAAGAATCTATATGTATCGCCTACGTCCAGATTATAAGATGTATGCACGTCCAATTTCTGAATATCCTGGAAAATGCGAACAAGCAAAAGCCATTATGCTCATGATTCAAAACAATCTGGATTATGCCGTTGCGCAACATCCTCACGAATTGATTACCTATGGTGGAAATGGCGCTGTATTTTCCAATTGGGCGCAATATTTATTGACAATGAAATATTTGGCAGAAATGACTGAAGAGCAAACATTAGCCATGTATTCGGGTCATCCTATGGGTTTATTTCCATCGCATAAAGAAGCGCCAAGAGTTGTGGTTACCAACGGAATGGTAATTCCAAACTATTCCAAACCCGATGATTGGGAAAAAATGAATGCTTTAGGAGTTTCTCAATACGGCCAAATGACCGCTGGAAGTTATATGTATATTGGTCCACAAGGAATTGTTCACGGAACAACTATCACCGTTTTAAACGGTTTCAGAAAAATAAAAAAATCGCCAAAAGGCGGATTATTTGTAACTTCTGGACTTGGCGGAATGTCGGGCGCACAACCAAAAGCTGGAAACATCGCGGGTTGCGTTACCGTTTGTGCCGAGGTTAATCCAAAAATTACACACATTCGTCATTCACAAGGTTGGATAAACGAAGTGGTTGAAAACATTGAACAATTAGTACCAAGAGTTAAAAGCGCCTTAGAAAATCAAGAAGTAGTTTCCATTGCTTATCTAGGAAATGTAGTCGATGTTTGGGAACGTTTTGACCAAGAAAATTTGCATATCGATTTGGGTTCCGACCAAACTTCGCTTCACAATCCATGGGCTGGCGGTTATTATCCAATTGGTTATACTTTTGAAGAATCCAACGATTTGATGGCCAACAATCCTAATAAATTCAAAGAAGAAGTTCAAAAAACATTGCGCCGTCATGCCACAGCAATCAACAAACATACGGCCAAAGGCACTTATTTCTTCGACTATGGAAATGCCTTTTTACTAGAAGCATCACGTGCTGGTGCCGATGTTTTTGCCGAAAATCATATTGATTTCAAATACAACAGCTATGTGCAAGACATCATGGGACCGATGTGTTTCGATTATGGTTTCGGTCCTTTCCGTTGGGTTTGTGCTTCTGGAAATCCAGAAGATTTAGATAAAACAGACAAAATTGCTTGCGATGTTTTAGAAGAAATGATGAAGAATTCTCCTGCCGAAATCCAACAACAGATGGCGGATAACATCCAATGGATAAAAGGTGCTCAAGAAAATAAATTAGTGGTGGGCTCACAAGCTCGTATCCTTTATGCCGATGCCGAAGGTCGAATAAAAATCGCAGAAGCGTTCAATCAAGCCATTGCTCGTAGTGAAATTGGATACATCATTTTAGGTCGTGACCACCACGATGTTTCAGGAACCGATTCGCCTTACAGAGAAACTTCTAATATTTATGACGGTTCGCGTTTCACTGCCGATATGGCCATCCAAAACGTTATCGGAGACAGTTTCCGAGGCGCTACTTGGGTTTCTATCCACAATGGCGGAGGAGTTGGCTGGGGCGAAGTAATTAATGGCGGTTTTGGCATGGTGCTTGATGGCTCAAAAGAGGCTTCAAGACGTTTAGAATCAATGCTTTTCTGGGATGTCAACAATGGAATTTCAAGAAGAAGTTGGGCTAGAAACGAAGGCGCTATTTTTGCAATTAAAAGAGCCATGGAAACCCAACCGTTATTAAAAGTAACCATTCCTAATAAAGTGGAAGATGGTTTATTAGACATTTGATCAAAACCAAAAGTTTAACTATATGATATCTAACAATTAAACAAACTAAATTATGAAAACAATTAAATTTATTCCAGTGGTGTTTTTGTTTTTATTAGCTTCATGTGAAGCAGTTCGAGTAAATGCCGACTTTGACAAAAATGTTGATTTTTCTAAATTTAAAACTTTTGCTTATTATAAAGCAGGAATTGACAAAGTGGAAATTTCGGATTTAGACAAAAAAAGAATTTTACGTTCTATAGATGAAATTATGATTGCAAAAGGTTTTACAAAAAGTGAAAATCCCGATTTGCTGATTAATATTTTTACCAAATCCAGAGAGCAAATAAATGTAAATCAATTCAACTCAGGTTGGGGATATGGATGGGGATTTGGATGGAATCCTTATGGATTTGCAGGTCAAACAACAGTATCTTCTTCAACCGAAGGCACTTTATACATTGATTTGATTGATGCGAAAAAGAAAGAAATGATTTGGCAAGGCGAAGGTCAAGGCGATTTGACAAAAAATCGTGAAAAGAAAGACGAAAACATTAAAGAATTTGTCGATAAAATTTTGGCTCAATATCCGCCAACTGCCAATAAAAAGTAGCGGTGTTGATTAGAAATCGTATTTGAATTAACAACAAAGGCTGTCTCAATTAAAATGAAACAGCCTTTGTTTTTTTTGATTTTGTAAATTTTTTACAATGCCAATACACTATTTTCAGCACCTGCAAATTCATTCCATTTGAAAGAATCAGCTTCGGGCTCATTAGTGTAAACGCCATCAATTACATATTTGAACTCATAAGAAGCGTCTTTTGGCAAATCAAAAGTGGCTTTAAAAGTGCCATTTTTTAATTTTCCTAATGCTCCTTCTTCAGGATTCCAACCATTGAAATCACCAACAACTGATGCAGTTGTAGCTTCTTTAGCTTCTAATGAAAAAGTAACTTTACAAACCGGTTTTGTTTTTATAAATTGTTTCTTAATTGACATAACTATTTAGTTTTTAGAATTATGGGACAAAGGAAATAAATTATTTTGAGTTAGCAAGACTCACAATGAAGATTTAGGAATACCTCAAAAACTTATTGTTTTTTTGGTTAAATTCTTAATATTTAATCAATTAAATTTTGGATTTGAAATAGGAAAACGTTTGCATAATAAATAATCATCAAGTGCAAAACAGACAGATTTGAAAATAAACTTTATCTTTAAGCGCTCAATTGCTTTTAAAGATTAAAAAAACGAATATCTAATTAAAAAAGGCTTAATTTTAAGCATAAATTGTTCAAAAAATACTAAAATGGTTATAATGATTGCGGCAACTGCCGAAAATAATGCCTTGGGGAAAAATAATGATTTGATTTGGCATTTACCCGATGATTTTAAAAGATTCAAATTTTTGACTACAGGACATCACATTATTATGGGAAGGAAAACTTTTGAAAGCTTTCCAAAACCTTTACCCAATCGAACACATATAGTGATTTCTAATCAAGAAAATTATGCGCCAGAAGGCTGTATTGTTGTGAATTCTTTAGAAAAAGCCCTTTCGATTGCTCCGAAAAGTGAAGATGTTTTTATTATTGGAGGTGGTCAGATATACCAAATAGCATTGCCTTTTACAGATAAAATTGAACTTACAAAAGTGCACGAAAAATTTGAAGCCGACGCATTTTTCCCTGAATTATCACCTAATGAATGGGAGTTGAATAGTGAAGAATTTCACCCTAAAGACGAAAAACACCTTTTTGAATTTACATATCAAACCTTTCTGAGAAAACGGAAGAATTAAAAAAATTTTCTTATTCTCAAATTAGCCTTACCTTTGTCAAAACTTTATAAAATGTCAAAAACTGTTACGCCTTACAAAGATTCTGAACTAGGAAAAAAAGAACAAGTAGCTCAAATGTTTGATACTATTTCTGGAAATTATGACGGCTTGAACCGCGTAATTTCATTTGGAATTGATGTGAAATGGCGAAAAAAAGTGGTGCAATTAGTTGCAGAAACACATCCAAAAACCATTCTTGACATTGCTACTGGAACTGGTGATTTGGCAATTTTAATGGCCACCACGAAAGCAGATAAGATAATTGGATTGGACATTTCAGAAGGAATGCTTGCTGTTGGCAGAAATAAGATTGCTCAAAAAAATCTTTCCGACAAAATAGAAATGATTTTGGCTGACTCTGAAAACATGCCTTATCCTGATAATACTTTCGACGCAATTACGGTAGCTTTTGGAGTTCGAAATTTTGAAACATTAGAAAAAGGATTGGCCGAAATTCTTCGTGTTTTAAAGCCTAATGGTATTTTTGTAATTCTAGAAACATCTATTCCTGAGAAATTTCCATATAAACAAGGGTACACTTTTTATTCTAAAAACATTCTTCCATTGATTGGGAGATTATTTTCCAAAGACAATTCGGCCTATAATTATTTGTCAGAATCCGCAGCGCTTTTTCCTTACGGAACAGCGTTAAACAATATTTTACTAAAAATTGGGTTTATAGATGTGAAAGCGATGCCTCAAACGTTTGGAGTGGCTACAATTTATTCCGCTTCTAAAAATTAGTATGAAAAAGATAACTTTATTTATTGTCGTATTTCTTTCTCTAAATTGTCAAGCACAGTTTGGGAAAAACCCCATTATTAATGACGAAAATTTTGATAAAAAAAGAATTCATTACGGCTATTATCTTGGATTTAATGATTACGAATTTAAATTTGATTACAAAACACCGCCGACCACAGATATAGAAGTGCAAAGTAGTGTGGGCTTTAACGTGGGATTAATTGCTAATTTACGTTTACACGAATACGTAAATCTGCGTTTTGAACCTGGATTGTGTTTTAATCAAAGAAATTTAATTTTCCCAGGTTTTGCAAAACAATATGATGCCTTTAGAGAAGTAAAATCTACCTATCTTCATTTTCCGCTTTTAATGAAATTCTCATCCGAAAGGATTGGAAATATTCGTCCCTATCTCCTTGGTGGGCTTGGTGCAGCAATGAATTTAGCTAGTAATGAAACCGTTGAAACAGACAATAAAAACGGTACTTTTAGAATGACCAGTTGGACCCAATTTTATGAAATTGGAATCGGAATTGACTTGTATTTTGAGTATTTCAAATTTTCACCTTCCATTCGTGGCGTTTTTAGTGTTGGAGATGAACTAATCCGTGACAATGATCCAAACAGTCAGTGGACTGGTAATATCAGCTCGATGCAAACTCGAGGTGTTTTTATAAACTTCGCTTTCCATTAAGCAACTTATTAAATTTGATGCTTAGAAAAAAGAATGCAAGTAATTTTATTTGTAATTTAGCTTTCTATGAAAAATCAAATTTTAACATTTTTTCTACTCTATTATTCTCTAGTATTTGCGCAAGATATTTCGATAAAAGCGCTACCTATTGTTGTTGACACCACCAATATTGCTTCGTTTAAAGGTTCCGATAAATTAGGTAATTCTTACTATTTAAAAAATAATGTACTAACGAAAATTCAAGGAGCAACAACTTTTGAATATAAAAATATTGCTTTAGGGAAACTATCCCGAATTGATTTTGAAAATCCATTGAAAATTGTTGTTTTCTATGAAAGTTTCAACACTGTAGTTACATTAGACAATCAGTTGAATGAATCTGAAAAAATAAACTTCTCAGAAAACACAATGCCAATTGTCGCTTCTGCTGTGGGAATGGCTTCCCAAAACCAACTTTGGATTTATAACTCTTTAACGCAACAAATAGGTTTGTTTGCAATTTTACAAAACAAATTTACTCCACTTACACAATCATTTAGAGGCAATGTTAAGAACTATTTTAGCAATTTTAATTATTTTTATTGGCTAGATGATCAAAACAATTGGCGCAGTTGTGATGTTTTTGGTAAAATTACAAATTATGGAAAAGTTGCTGACTTTGATTCATTAGATATATTAAACGCTCAATATGTACTTTATTCGAAAGACAATTCCCTTTACCTACACGACTTTAAAAGCAAAAAAACATACGTTATAGAAAATGTTAAAAAAACCTTTAATCGTTTTTCTTTTAAAGACCAAATTTTAACTATTTTTACCAACCAAGAAATTACAAATTATAAAATAAAAATACCATAATGCACATAGCAGTAGCAGGAAACATTGGCGCAGGAAAAACAACATTAACAACTTATTTGGCCAAACATTTTAAATGGGAACCTCATTTTGAAGATGTGGTAGACAATCCTTATCTTGATGATTTTTACCATCAAATGGAACGTTGGTCGTTCAACCTTCAAATTTATTTCTTAAATAGTCGGTTCCGACAAGTGTTACAAATTCGCGAAAGCGGCAAAAAAATCATTCAAGACCGAACCATTTATGAAGACGCACATATCTTTGCTCCCAATCTTCATGCTATGGGATTGATGACCAATCGCGACTTTCAGAATTATTCATCGCTTTTTGAACTCATGGAATCGTTGGTTCAAGCGCCTGATTTGTTGATTTATTTACGAAGCTCTATTCCTAATTTAGTAGGTCAAATTCACAAACGCGGACGTGAGTATGAAAACACTATTTCGATAGATTATCTTAGTCGATTGAACGAGCGTTACGAAGCTTGGATTCAAACATACAACAAAGGAAAATTGTTGATTATAGATGTTGACAACATTGATTTTGTTAACAATCCTGAAGATTTAGGCGCTATTATTACCCGAATTGATGGCGAATTGAATGGCTTGTTCTAGAAAATTTCAAACTATAAACTAAAAAATCCCAACTTTTAACGGTTGGGATTTTTTGTTTAAACGATTGGGTTGATTTACAATCCCATTTTTTTAGCAATCACACTTGGAATTCCGGCTTTGTTAACCATAAATGCGGTGGTTTTGTATTTCACAAAATTCTTAGTCACATACAAATAGCCTTTGTAATCATTGGTGGCACCCCATGAATTTTTAACGATGTAATATTCTTTTCCGTTTTGGTCTTTTGAAATCCCTACAATGTGCATGCCGTGATCATCAGTAGTTTGATAATTGTCGAATGCTTTTTGACGCATTTCATCTGTAATTTCTAGTTCTGGTTGTGGACCGTTGAATACATTTTCTTTTTCTTCGGCGGTCATATCTTCCGATTTTTTTGCAGGAATATAAGCTACACCGTTTTTCCAACTGAAACTTTTTTCGCTCACATCGGTAGCCCAAGCTACTGTAAATCCGTTTTTCAACGCATTATCAATAATGTCGGTCATGTCATTCATTTTTACATTATACACTTGATCGAATGACCAATTGTCGGGCACCATCAACATGGTTTTGGTATAATATGGAGCTGTTGTAAACGATGAGATTTCGATATAATCGTCTGCATTTAAGCCTACCACTTCTTTTGCAAATGTTTGTGGCGTATAGTTTTTTCCTTTGAAATTGAACGTTTCAGGCACTTGCCCTAGATACGAATCAATAACTGCAGTATAGGCTTTTTCCCAGTTGGGAGTCAATTCTCCGTTTGGATTTTTAACTACTGCCGCTAATAAACCTTCTAACAAACCCGCCATTTCTCCAAATTTATTTTTAGAGGTACCATAGTTTAACCCCGTATAAACTTCTTGAGGAACGGCACCATATTTTTTAAGCATATTCGGCACATCGTGCAATGCTCCACCATCACCAAGCGTAACGGCTCCGTGCATTCTAACATAATTTTTACCTTTTTCGATATAGACATTTCTAGCCGAGAAGATTTGGGCTAATTCTACCGGTTGTTTGCCCATTCGAATCATTTCTGATTCTAAAAAAGAGTTCGTAGAATAACTCCAACACGTGCCTGAAGACCCTTGATTTTTTACAGAAGTATTGGCAAGATTGATAACTTCGGTAAATTTAAAACTCTCTTTGCTTTTTTCGCTAGCATTTACTTTTAGTGAATTGACTAAGATGTCTTGTGCAAAAATTGGGCTTGCACCAAACAAAAAAACAGCTGCTACTGCTAATGATTTGCTTTTAAATGGATTCATTTTTAATAATGTTTAGTTGATTTTTAAGGCTGTAAATGTAACACAACCTATTATAATTTAAGTAATAAGTAGCAAAAAATTCAAACCGTTACCTTTTTTTAATTGTAGTGATTTTTTAAAACTTTACTAATTATATTTTCTGCCCATAAAAATTGTTCTTCATTCCAATGAGTTTTTTCAAATCTTCTAATTTGGCCAATCTTTTCAAGTAAGTCTTCTAATAAATTGAGATTCGGCTTTCTAATATTTTCAACATACATTATATCTTGGATAAGCCAATCAGCATCTTCTAGTTTCATTAATAAATATTGATTAAAATAAATGTGAAATATAGATTTTTATGGGGGGTGAAAATGGTTTTTTAAGATTTTTTTGTTTAATTAAAAATTAAGGGATGTTGAAGAAAGGCTTCAAATCCCGAGCCAAATCCCAATCTTCTTTCGACATTTCATCTCGGAAGTACTCTTTGAGAACATCCAGTGAATGTCTGCTTATCTAAATTTTCAAATTAAAATGTGAAGGAAAGAAAATGAGTCAGCTTACCATGCTGACAAAGATAGATTTCATATCGAAATGTCTTTCCGCAGTAATGCTTGAATCTCCACTGATTCGAATAGCTACACTCCCGTTGGAAGGCTTTGCTTCACGGAGGTTTTTCTTGTTCATTTCTATTGATTCCACCACGCCAAGTTTCAATTTCTATCCGTTTTATTATAAAAATATTGTTAATTTTTAAAGTACACTTTTTATTATAAAAATATTGTTAATTTTTAAAGTACAAATTTTATTATTAAAATATTGTTAATTTTTAAAGTACAGTTGAGTCATAGAGACAGATAGGTGCTCCGGGTCTTAATACTCCTCGAACAACATCTACTCCCATTATGAT
>CAIRNC010000072.1 GCA_903879875.1 uncultured Bacteroidota bacterium | reverse complement strand
TTTATTAAAGTCCCTTTCTAAATTATTTTGCAAATTTAGAGTTTTCAAATCAAAATCAATAGCCTTTTTATTACGTTTTGCACTAAAGTCATTGCTCTAAGTTTCAAATAGACAAAAAGCGATTATCTCAAAATGGTACTGAAATCAGGTTTAAAATAATTCGGGCCTTTCATCACTTTACCATCTTCCCGATAAATAGGACTTCCGTCTTCGCCCAATTTGCTCATGTTACTGCGTTGAATTTCGTCAAAAACTTCTTCAATTTTATGTTGCAAACCGTGTTCGATAATCGTTCCGCAAAGGATGTAAAGCATGTCTCCAAGCGCATCGGCAATTTCAATTAAATCATTATTTTGAACGGCTTCTAGATATTCTTCGTTCTCTTCTTTCATTAAATTAAAACGAAGAATATTTTTATGTTCGCCTAAATCGGCTTTTGGTGTTTCGCTATGACCAATTTTAAATGCGGTATGGAATTCTTTAACGGAATTAAGTTGTTTTTGCATAACTAATGTGTATTAAATAAGGATTCAAATATAATAAAACCAATGGTATTTTAAAGGAAATGCTCTTAATTTCTACAGTTGTGTTTATTAAATTATTATTCCTCTCAAATTGATTTATTTTTAACGAGAAGATTTGCATGTGGCAATGAATTAGAAGCAAAACCAAGCGCATAAAGTTTCAACCCATATTAAATGATGTTGTTTTTATAAAATATTAGTGAACAAAAAATTATTTTTTTAAAATCGCTCACAATTTTGTGAGCGATTTTTCGTTTCAAAAATAATGAGCACAACTTGGTGAGCAATTTTAATTTTAAAAAATAACAATCGCAATATGAAATTAACACAATCGTATAGAGATCAACTTGGACTTTCGCAAGAAACATTGGCAATGGTTTTCAACATGAGTAAAAGTCAATTGGCGATGCACGAAACAGGCAAACGCGATTTGCCATTAGTGGCATTAGAAAAATTAGCTGCAATGACATCTTTTTTTAAACAAGCAGCAACTACCTCAACAACAGTAGAACTCATAAAAAACCAAGAGTGGCAACAACAGGTTTTCATCGAAGCCCAAATCAAAGAATTGGAGTTCCTTCAAATACAAGCGCAACGACAGCTCGACACGATGCTAAAAAAATACAATCAAAACGTAGCATTGCATGCTTTTGCTTTGCATCTACAAGCAAACGGTGTTCCTATAGGAGATACACTTTTGCAACAAGCCACAAAAGGAATCAAAAAAAATAGTTTAGTAGCACAAAACCAACAAACTATAAAACTAGAAGGCATTAAGAGCCAGTTGGATTACCTTAAAAAAATTATAATAAATACAATTTAAAACAAGTTGTAGTTTAGTAAAGCATTTGTATTTAAAAGGTTGTTCGAAAGAGCAACCTTTTTTTTGAACGAAACATTTTTTTACCCTTTCTGAAAATTTAACATTTACCACGAAAAAGCCTGCTTTTTTCGTTAAACCGTTTTTTATTAGATTCAAAAAGCAAATTATAAATTAAAAAGTCAAGACACAATATAGAAATTTAAACATTCCTTAATGTTGAAATTTGGTATGTAAGAAAATTATAGATACGTTTGCTTCAACAAAAAATGAATTTAAGCCGTGTATTTTTGATTTTCATCGGTGTTTTTATTAAAAACAACTTAACTCCATTTTTATTAAGTAACAGCTTTTTAAAATTGCTTCACTAAAAATTATGTCTAAAAAACTTTTTTGAAATTTTAACATTAATTACGGTAAAACCGTAATTTGGATAAAAAACTTGTATTTACTTTTGAAAATTCTAAACCATTAAAATGATTTCAACATTTAAAAAAATAAAAAATTAATCTTTACTAAATCTAACTTTAACATGAAAAAACTTTTATTATTTATCATCGTAAGCCTTCCTATTTTAGTTGCTGCACAACCTAAATTATTTTTTTCCTACGATGCTTCAGGCAATCAAATCATAACGAGTATTTGTATCAATTGTCCGAATGACCAACGAATTGCCAACCCCAATAATTTGACCAAAGATGATTTGGTTAAGAGTGAGGTTTCCGATAAAATAAGCTACTATCCGAATCCGGTTTCCGAAGAATTGTATGTGAAATGGGAGCTTATTAATGACAAAAAGGTAGAAAGCATTACCGTTTTTGATTTAAACGGTGCTTTATTACAAACTTATTTAAAACCAAAGTCAGAAGAATTAACAATTATACCATTTGGACGATACCCCGTCGGACTTTATTCGGTGATTTTAGAATACAGCGATGGCGAAAGCAAAGCTTTACAAATTCTCAAACAATAAAGGTGTTGCAATAGAAAATCGCTATAAACGGCTGTTTTGAAATGATTAAGAACAGCCAATTAAATGAATCTAACAAATAAATTTTATATTATGAAATTTCGAATTTTACTCTTAATTGCCTTATTTGCGAATGGTCTTTTCGCACAAGAATTTCACGATACCCAAGGCAAATTAGAAATTGCTAATTCCGGGCAAGCCAATTTTACTTTACCAATCGCCATGCCTTCAAGCATCAAAGACGTAGGGCCCATTATAAATTTAACCTATACATCGGGACAATCGGGTGGTATGGTAGTGTATCAAACGTGTGGTTTTAGAAAAATAAAATCAAAACGCATTGATAATCAGTTCAAATTAAAAAATAAATGCAATAATAAAGACGACCAATCGGTCGTCTTTATTATTTTTAACACTTTAAATCAATTAAAATGCAAGTAAACGCTTCAACGTGTATCAAACGTGTGGGTGGTAATGCCATTTGTAGTCATTGCAACGGCAAATTGATAAAACACGGGATATGCAATTCAGGGAAATTGCGGTATAAATGCAAAAATTGCAAGAAAACCCAAGTTGAAAATTACACTTACAACGCCTACCATCAAAGTATCAATCAACAAATTTATTTGATTTACACTCATTTAAATCTTATTTTTTTAGCGAGTATGGGAGTTGAACCCATGACTTCAGGGTATGAATTTGATAATTTTAAAAAACAATCAAAATTAAGCCTTGTTTTTACTTGATTTTATATAAAATCTACAGTATCTTATTCCGTTATTTTTAACATTTATTGATACTTAATTACAATTTAATCGGATTATAAGAGGTATCAACCAAATCAAAAGTGGATATTAAATTTAGAATTTCAGGATATCTTTTAGCTATACGTTTTACCTCAATTTCAGTTTTAGAAAGATTTATAATTGGTGTAACTAGATTGATATTATTTCTACTCTCAAGATAAATATCAGCTAAATCGGTTCCAATGGGTACATTTAGATTCTCAATAAATTTACTACATTTAATTTCAAAACCCTCTTTTTGAAATTCTTTAGTTTTGATGTTCCAATCCTCAAATTCCGACTTATCAGGATATGCCAAAATCTGAAAGTTTTTTATGGGCAATAGTAATTCCTTTTTGAAATTATTTTTACTTCCAGTTGCCATCCAAATAAATTCAGGTAAAAACAAACTCATTATTACAGCCGTTTTCTCAGATTCTACAATAGCAATTTTATTGTTTGATGATTCATTAATTAAGTGCAAACCAAATAAGCACTGTTTTAGCACAAAATCATTTAGTTTTAGTAGTCTATGAATCCATTGAATGTGGTTGTATGGCACTTTGATACGTTTGCCAGTTTTACCATCAAAAAGCATCACTTTTCCTGTCA
>CAIRNC010000071.1 GCA_903879875.1 uncultured Bacteroidota bacterium | reverse complement strand
TTTGAGCAAACTTTAATATTTTAGAAATTATTTGACCTTCAAAATATTCGTCTTTCTCATCTTTAAATTTTAAGCTTTCAATAATAAAAAGTTTTGGTTTTGTTATCATTCTTTGGTTATAAAAATTGGGTTAGATTCCTGACTCTACGTGATTATTACTGTCAACTAGCTTATTAACGAAACAAACTTTCATATATACACCTAAAATTGGGTAGATTGGCGAAAGTTTGTTTCGCTTTATTCCCCAAATATATAAAAATCCTACAACAAACTCATAATTCATAATTCATAATTCACAATTCACAACTCATAATTTCATCATCGCCTCAATTTCTGCCAAGGTTTTGCCTTTGAGCCATTCGGTGACGGTGGTGGGGGTGGTTTCGCTCAATACTTTCAGGGCGTTTAGGGCGTGGGTTTCGGGCAAGTCCATTTGGCGCAGTGCCATCAGGTCGTTGGGCGTGCAGTTCAGGTGCAGGCAGAGCGTCGTGAGCTGCCGGAAGTTGATTTGCACGGCTTCGCCTTTGAGCATCTTGTTTGCCGTAAAACTATTCACCCCAATTTTAAGCAAGTATGCCGAGGGGTGCAAGATGTTTCTGGCTACTAAAATGGGTTTTAAATCGAGCACTATAGAACTCTTATGTGGCTTGAGTGTACCTCTCTTTTTTCGTTTATACATTTTATATCGCTTTAGGTTAGTGCTACAAATTTAAACATTTATTAGTTAACCTGTAACTTTTATAAGATCACCTATACCCTTTATTAGGTCACCTGTAGCTTTTATGAAGTAGCCTAAAGTCTTTATGAGGTCACCTAAAGCTTTTATTAAATCACCTAATACATTTATTAGGTCACCTCACTACTTTATTAGTTAAACTAACTAGATTATTTATTAACCTAAAAGAAACAGCCACTCCGCTTGAAGAAACAGCCTCACGGGTCAAAGAAACAGGCATAAAGGGTGAAGAAATTGCTTCAAGGCTTGAAGAAAACGCCTCACGGTTTAAAGAAAACGCCTCACGGTTTAAAGAAACTGCTTCATGGCTTGAAGAAATTGGTATCAGGGGCGAAGAAAATGCCTCTCGGGGTGAGGAAACGAAGGGTAGGAAGATTTCAAAAAAAATCCCGCTAATTCTAACGGGATTAAAAGTAGTATGAAATTTCGATTTTGTCTCCCTGCCAATTGAGTTTTTTTATTTTATTTTGCGCCTTAACTTGTTTAGCAGATACGAGTAAGATGCTCTAATGAGCATGGGGATTGGGTCACAGAGTGCGCTATCGGATTGTTATTCTTTTATTATTTTAGTGTTTGTAATTCCGTTTTCGGTATATACTTTTAGAATATAATTTCCTGTTTTCAATGCTGTTAAATCAACTTTGTTTTCATTTACTGAATTTGAACTTAAAATTCGTCCAGTTATATCGTATACTTCAATTTTTAATACTTTTTCAATTGTTTTTAATTGTAAAATATCTTTTACAGGATTTGGAAAGATAGTTAGATTATCAATTTTGAATTGATTAGTCCCTAAAGCATTTTGTATTGTTGTTGTATAATTATTTGTTACAATTGGAAAATTATAATCAAAATAAATATTTGCCAAATTGCTGAAACTATTACCCAAAACCAAAGTCGATTTCGTCTTGATTTTGAAGGCTACATAACCATCATTATTGGCATCATCAAAAGGCAAATTAATATTTTCAAATATAAATTCTACTTTGTCAGGATTGGCTATTCTTGTAATACAACTATGCGAAGCATCGGTCATTTGTAGGGTTGAAACATCAAATTTTGTTGTGTCAATCATGTCTTTTACTACTATATTTTGTGCAGGAAATGTTCCATTATTTTCAAATCGAATCATGTAATGCACAAATTTACCAATCATTGTTGGATTGATTGTACTGCCTTCTAAACACGTTTTATCATTTGGGTCAAAGGAATTGACAACTATTTGAGCTAATGCAAAAGTATTATCATCTGGAGTTTCATCAGTGTTTAAACCAGTAATCGTAGTTATATAACTCAAATAATCGCCTGCATTTACTGCTGGTGTTTCAGTTGGAGAATTTACATTTAAAGTAACCATAATTTCACCAGATTGAAAAGGCGCAATCGAACCAACATTCCAAGAAAGCATTCCTGAACTTTGTGTTGTTGGTGCAACACTCGAGGAAACAAAATCTAAAATTGGTTCGTTATAATTGAAAACAACAGTACCATTTTCTGAAACAACTCCTTTATTTTTATATTTTATTTTATAAGTAGCATCAAAACCTGAACGAGCACGATTTATAGGAATAACAACAATTTCTATATCGTGATGAATACCATTTGGAACAATACAAAAATCTTGAGTAAATGGACTTGCTGTTGCTGGAAAAGTAACTGTTGCAGTAGCTGGGGAAACAGTAAAATAGGTTGGGTTTTCTAATTGAGGTGTTATGGTGTGCGTACCTGCTTGGACTGATATGGTGTAATTTCCTGTTGCATCTGCAATTAAACCACCTGTGTTTGTGCCATCAGTCATAGTAAACTTGAGATTTGGAAAAGAAATATCCAAAGCATCACAACCATTAGTGTTTGAATCATATTTATTGGTGCCATTTATAGTGTAAAAAGCCCCTCCAGGAGTAAAGCTACAATAGCTATTTACATTACAATTGGTATAACCATATCCAGTTGCTAAATTTTGCACGCTAGCAATCTCACTATCATCTGCACAAATGTAAGTAAGATTAGGATTTCCAGAAAATTGTATACTTTCATTATGTCCATTTTTTACAAATAAACTTGTAAGTTGGTTGCTCTCGCAATTTAAATATTGAAGATTTGTCAATCCTTGTACGTTTAAGGAAGTAAGTTGGTTGTTATTGCAATATAACTGTTGAAGATTTGTTAATCCTTGTACATTTAAGGTAGTAAGTTGGTTGTTATTGCAAGTTAAATTTTGAAGATTTGTCAATCCTTGTACATTTAAGGTAGGAAGTTGGTTGTTAGAGCAACTTAAAGTTTGAAGATTTGTCAATCCTTGTACATTTATGGTAGGAAGTTGGTTGTTATAGCAACTTAAAGTTTGAAGATTTGTCAATCCTTGTACATTTAA
>CAIRNC010000070.1 GCA_903879875.1 uncultured Bacteroidota bacterium | reverse complement strand
GGCATATTTGAGTTTATAATAATTTGAGATTTTGCTGGATTAGGAGCAATAAAGATTGATCTTTCAGGATTACTTAAATCAAATTGACTATTAGTTAAAGTCGAAAGGCGATCATTTAATTGTGCAATAAACAAACTGGGAATTGCTAAAATAGGCGTTCCTTGAGATTGAATAACACCTAATGACTCTGTAGTCGCATCTCCAACATTTGTAATGTCTGGACAAACGCAGCCAATAGCCCAATTAATCTCATCCCCTGGCGGATCTTGAATTACCATTCTTGCAGCGTTACAATTCCAAAACATTATTTGTCCTCCTGCCCAACCGTGTCCGCTACCCATGTCCAACCGGTTTTGAACATCCATAGCTCCGTCACCAGTTAAATTATCAAATAGAATTCCTGTTGCCCAACGATGATGCGGACCAATATCACTATTTTGAATTGTAGAAGTTGAATTGTAAAAAACATTAGGACCACATGTTCTGCTTCCGTTAACATAATCATGTCGACCATTTCTAGTGGTACAATTCTGTACCAAATTTCGTTGTCCGTCAACATTAAAAGAATACCTTCTACCACCATCAATTGTAGATTTTGCATCTAACATTTTACAACTATCAACGGTAATAAAACTAGCATGAGAATTGATATGAACTGCCGAATATCCAAAATAATATACTTCTAAATTTCTAGCCCAACTATTGTAAATATTTTCAAAGGAGACTGCTTCCCAACCATGGTTTTCATCAGTAGCAGAAGTATATGTCGAAGAAATTCTCATGTTTTCAATACCACATTTTTTAATTCTACTGTCAGTGAATTTTACCAATTCACCTGTTGCATAAAGTGGGTCGATAACATCCATTATTGGAGCATCCAATGTGATAACATCACCGTTAATATTTGTTATTTTTCTTTCAGAATCCAAATCATAACCACTCGCAGTCCAATCGGTAGCTGCCGGATCGATAGTAGATAATAAGTTCATTCCCAATAAACTTATCCAAGCATCGTTTGGAATTCTGTGAACAAAAACTTTATTACCAACTGCAAAAGTATGCCCAGACGCAACTGTAATTTGTTTTGAACCGATTGGAACATATAAATCAGTTATATCTTTTCTTGTTGAATTGGCAGAATTGTAGGTAGTTCCATTAGCTCCAATAAAATTGAATAGGATGTGTTGTGCCGTTTTCGTAGCAATAAAATTAGTTCCACTGTCATTAGAACCAACTCCTCGAAGTACAATTCCACTTGCTGAAATAGTAACGGTGTCACTAATATTATAAGTTCCTGCATTGAAAAGGATTGCGCCTCTAAAACCATTGGCGTCTAATGGCATTGCTGCAACTTGATTGATAGCGTTTTGTATGTTAGCTAAATTATCCCCAACAATAGGATTTAAAGTAAGTACAACTCCAACTGTTGGAATTGGTGCTTCACTATTCATATAACCTACAGCACTAAAATCGGGTACAACATTGCCTTTAACATCAGCAGTATAGACTAAATGACCATTTGATCCAAGAGCAACTAAACTTGACGTTTGAGCATGACTATTTCCTTGTAATAATACAATCATTAGAAGAAGAAGGAAATAGTGTTTATTCATTTACAAATAAAATTTTTTCAGACTATTGTTTTGTTTCTTGGCTTTTAAAAAAAGCAATCATTTTCGATTTTAATGCAGCAGAAGTTGCTGTATAATTTTTATCATTGACAACATTTACTTTTTCCAAAGGATCTTTTACATAATCATACATTTCAGTGGCATAAACTTGCGTTTCATTAAAAGCTTGTTTACTAGTAAAGTTGTTCATCCAAATGGTATAACGATATTGATCTGTTCTCAAACTGTACCCCATCATTTTGGAATCGGTATAACCCAATTTGGTCATTTCAGCCTTCTTTAATTTCCTTGGATATTGGCTAATTGCATATTCTTTTCCTTTAGTTTTATTGTTCAACATTAAAGGTTTTAAACTTTTTCCGTCCAAGTTTTTAGGAATAGTAACACCCGCCAAATCACAAATAGTTGGAAATACATCGACAAATTCTGTTAGCGAATTTGTTTTACCCGATTTAATTCTAGGACTCGCAATGATTAAAGGAGCTCTTGTCGCTTCTTCAAAATTGGTATGCTTGTGCCACAAATCGTGATCGCCCAAATGCCAACCGTGATCGCCCCATAGCACAATTACAGTATTATCAAGGGTTCCGAGTGATTCTAAAGTATTCAATAAAATTCCAACTTGCGCATCCATGTAGGAAACCGCAGCATAATATCCATGGATAAGTTCTCTTTGTTTTTCAATTTTCAATCCAATTCGAAGAGAATCTGCTGGTAAGGTTGCAAATTCAGGAATGTCCAAATAATTGCGTAATTCCCCTGATTGATGGTAAGCAATCAGCGGTCCGTTTTTAGAATGCTCTTGAAAAGAGGCAATTGGCATTTGTTCCCTTTTGTATAGGTCCCAATATTTTTTTGGAGCTACAAATGGAAGGTGTGGCTTAGAAAATCCAACTGCCATAAAAAAAGGTTTGTCACTTTTAGAAAGTGC
>CAIRNC010000069.1 GCA_903879875.1 uncultured Bacteroidota bacterium | reverse complement strand
TCCTATTTGTTATTCTGAATCACTTCTTTTTGTCATTCTGAATCCCTCCTATTTGTCATTCTGACGTAGGAAGAATCGCATCAGTTGCTCACATTAATTGCTCACATTAGTTGCTCTCGTTAGTTGCTCTCGTTATGTGATTCTTCCTTCGTCAGAATGACAAAACAGACACTCCAATTTATCATTTAGAAAGAATTCATTCCATTTTTATAAATAAATTTATGAGTTTTAACCAATCAAGATTTTTGTATTTAATTCAACCACAACAGTTCCTCCATAATTAAATTTTACTAAAAATTTGTTATCGCCATTTTCTTTTAAGATTACTCCTTTATTTACTAATAATCCTCCAAATTTTTTTGGAACTCTAATTTTGGAATTATCAACTATAACAAAAAGCATATAAACATAAAAACCAAAACTTTTTATTCCAAATTGTTGACCCTGAAAGTTAACACTCTTAATAAAATTATCGACAATTTCAGTTTTAGTTTTCAATCCAATATTAGGATTAAATGCATCCCAAAAATGATTAATAACATTTCTCTTTTCAATTTCATTTAATATTTGCCATTGTTCCCAATTATAATTATTTGTTTTGTCTGACATAGTATTCTTAATTTCTACTAGAGGATTACTTATATTAAATTTTTATACTCCTTTAAAATAAAATTTTATTTCCTCAAATATATAAAAATTTCCTTCAAAAAAGTCATCAGCATTAGTAGTAACTCCTGATTTATATTCAAAAAAAGGGGGTAGTTTTAAGTTGAGAAGACTTTTTTTTGTGATATGATTTTATTTTATAAATAATTTCGAATCCACCTTTCAAAAAATAAATGAACAAAATTTGGTGTTTTTAGAATTTCAGTTGTCGTAGATTTTTTAAAATGAGTGCAACCAGCACAAACAGTAATTTTTTCTTTTGATTTGTATATCAATTTAATCCTTTCAATATTTTCGGCAGATAAAACCATTATTTTTTCTTTTGCCAATTTTTCACAAACTAAAACTGCTAAAAGTTTTTCCCCTTCTTTTTTGGAATCCAAATAAGAAACTATTTTTTTGTAATCCTTTTAAGCTAAAATTTCAGAAAAATTTGCAACAATTTTTGAGTTAAATCCATCTCCGCAATTAAAACCAACACAAGAATCTGGGTTAATTTTATTAAACGATGACTTGGTTTGAGAAAAACAATTAGTCAAAAAGAATGTAATAATAATTATCAAGATTTTTCTCTTCATGTTTAGTTATATTAATATTCCTCTTTAATGTAAATAATATAAATTTACTAAATCATTCTAAATTAAATCAATTTAAAGTTGAATTGATTCGCCAATAGTAAGAAGCATTAAGTCTTTTCCTTTGTCGAAAAATTTTCTGATGGCGTCTTCGTGATTGATTTCGATATAGCCAAAAGTGTCGTAATGTACGCCCAAAATTTTATCACATTCCACAAAATCAGAAGCCAAAATGGCGTCTTCTACATCCATCGTGAAATTGTTTCCAATCGGAAAAATAGCCAAATCCAACTTGGTGCGCATCGGAATGAGTTTCATATCCATGGTCAAAGCCGTATCGCCCGATATGTAAATGTTTTTGTGCTCCCCTTCGATTACAAAACCGCCAGGATTGCCGCCATAACTGCCATCGGCAAACGAGCTCGAGTGTATGGCGCTTACATATTTGAGTTTTCCAAAATCGAAATTCCAGCTTCCGCCATGGTTCATAGGATGGTATTTTAAGCCTTTGTTTCCAAAATGGCTGGCAATTTCATAGTTAGAAACAATGGTTGCATCGGTTCGACTGGCGATATATTCTACATCCAAAACATGGTCTTGATGCGCATGTGTCAATAGAATATAATCGGCTTTTAGCTCATTGATATTGATGATAGCTGCTTTTGGATTGGCAGAAATGTAGGGGTCGACCAAAATAAATTTGCCATTTACTTCGATGCCTAAAGAGGCGTGACCGTAGAACGTTATTTTCATTTTATTTTGTTTAAAAGTTAGTTTTCTTGCGTTATTATTTTTTGAATAGCTATTCCATTTTTCATGAAATCTTTGTGAACATGGTTTGGCTTTGACTTTGTGGATTTTCACCACAGTGGCACAAAGTTCACGGAACTTTAGATTAACGAATTGCCATTACTTACTACTGAATTTCCAATCGAATTCGTCTTTGGCGTTGATGATGGCGCCAATTTCAAATTTCACTACTTCTTCAAATTCCGTTTGAAGGATAATCCAATGGTCTTCGTTGAAATAATTCTCGAAAGTATCAAATTCTTCTTGAGTAAATTTGGTTACCCCTTTCTGCGTCAATTCGTTTTTTACTTCGTTGATTTTTCGTCCGATAATTTTTTTGTCAAACAACTCTAAATCGGCACTCGAAGCTACGATATAGCCCAGTTTAAAAGCTTCGTCTTTATAAAAAGTAAGACGCATTTTGTGGTTGTTGTATTGAAAAATGACATTGTCGTCTTCGTCTTTGTAATTTTTATTAGGCTTTCCATAAAGCGCAATTACATCATTTTGTTTCATTCCAAAAATCAATTTGTCGATGCCAAACTTTGGTTTTATTTGCATTTGAAAGTATTTTTATTGTTAGGAGTTATTTTTTAATTTATTGATGCTTGTTTACGAAAAACGTTATTGTATTATAGCGGGTTTGGTGCTAAGTTAAGCCAAAATAACCACATCTGTTGTAGCTGTAGTAAGCTGTCCATTTATTCATATTTCATTGAGAATTTATATTTTTTCTCTTTTGGATTATTTATGATATAAGTTACTTTATCTATTCCAACAGATGTACAAACTTCATCGGAAACTAGCTTGAATATTAAGTAAATTCGGTCGTTTTTTATTTTGATATTTCCTACATATTTACCACACGCATTACTTTCAACATAATTAGTAACAAATATAACATCATCTATGTATTGCGCTTTGATTTTCAATTTTGTTTTGGACAATAACTTTTCATAATTTTCATCTCCCAATTCGCTCAAAAAATTGTCTTTAAAATAGATTAGATTTTTGTCAATTGGTTCTTCTTTTTTTGAGCATGAAACCAAAAGGATTAATAATATTCCAATAAGGTATTTCATAACACTTTTAAAATTTAATCCAATTCATTGATTTCGTCATAACGAACGGGCACTTGTGGGTCGTAAAGCGGGCATTTGAATTCTTCCAAAGTGTCAGCAAGCAGGTTCATGGTTTTGCCTTCCGTTCCGTAACAATCAATCTGAATGCTTTGTGTGGTTGTTTTTACCTGAAAAGCGCCTTTGCCGTTGCTGTTTTTCCAACTGTTTTCATCGACTTTTTCCCAATTTGAAAAAACGGAATGCAACCGATTTAGAATTACCGTGATTGGCAATTCTTCTAAACCGTCCACCTGTTGTTGGTTTTCTAATGCTTCATACACTTCGTGATGGTTGAGATAGACGCCGTCGTTGTATTTCCAAAAAAGTAATTCGTACATGCTATTATAATTGAAAGATTAAAAAATGGAAAGATTGAAATCAAAACTATATTAATATTCAAAAACACCGTATTCACTAGAAATGGTGAGTTTTTTGCAAGCTGATTTTTCTACTCTTCCTACAATTTGTGCTGCCACATTATAGGATTGTGAAATGGCGATAATATCCTGAGCGATGGCTTCGGGAACGTAAATTTCCATGCGATGCCCACAATTAAAAACTTGATACATTTCCTTCCAATCTGTTTTTGATTGCTCTTGAATGAGCTGAAACAAGGGCGGAACAGGAAATAAATTGTCTTTTATAACATGTAAATCTTTAATGAAATGGAGTATTTTGGTTTGCGCGCCACCGCTACAATGCACCATACCGTGAATTTGTTTGGCATTGTATTTCGTCAAAATTTCCTTGATTATAGGCGCATAAGTCCGTGTAGGAGAAAGTACTAATTTTCCAGCATCAATCGGGCTGTTGGCTATGGAATCGGTTAATTTTGTTTGTCCAGAATAAACGAGATTTTGAGGTACTTTTGCATCAAAGCTTTCGGGATATTTTTCGGCTAAATAATGATGAAATACATCATGACGGGCCGATGTCAAGCCATTGCTTCCCATACCTCCGTTATATGATTTTTCATACGTTGCTTGTCCAAATGAAGCCAATCCAACAATTACATCACCCGCTTGAATAGCCGCATTATCAATGACATCGCTGCGCTTCATTCGTGCTGTTACCGTTGAATCTACAATGATTGTTCGCACAATATCACCAACATCGGCCGTTTCGCCGCCTGTGGAATGAATGGTTACCCCGTAGGTTTTTAATTCCGCAATTAGTTCCTCGGTTCCGTTGATTATTGCTGAAATAACGGCACTCGGAATCAGATTTTTATTTCTTCCAATAGTTGAAGAAAGTAGAATATTGTCGGTGGCACCCACACATAATAAATCGTCAATATTCATTATTAAAGCATCTTGTGCAATGCCTTTCCAAACCGAAATATCACCCGTTTCTTTCCAATACATATAGGCTAAAGACGATTTTGTACCTGCGCCATCGGCATGCATAATCAAACAATAGTGGTCGTCATTGGTTAAATAATCAGGAATAATTTTACAAAATGCTTGAGGAAATAAACCTTTATCAATGGTTTTTATCGCATTATGAACATCTTCTTTTGAAGCGGAAACGCCTCTAAGGGCATATCTTTTGGAAATCTCAGAACTCATAGTTTGTGTTGTTGTTGGGCAAAGATAGCATAATTAGATAATTAGAAAATTGGTTCATTAGAAAATTAGGTTAATAAATGCGAAATTTAATCGGAATAGGGTTATTTATAATATGTCGGTTAATTTAAAATGGAAAGTGTAATTTTTACCCTCCCGCTCTACTTCTATTTCGATGTTTTTTTCTTCATCTGCTTTAAGCAAATTGCTAATTTCTTCTAAAGTAAACTTATAACTTATAATTCCATT
>CAIRNC010000068.1 GCA_903879875.1 uncultured Bacteroidota bacterium | reverse complement strand
TATCGCTTGTCATAGCAGTTATAATTGAATTTGAACCTAAAAAGAAACCGCCTAATCTAAATCCAAAACCACTCGTTGTGCCTGAGATTTCATTTACAGAAATTGGAACAAATGCTTCAAAAAAGCCTAAACTTACTCTTGGAGTTACCGAATAAATATTTTGAGCAGTAATTTGTTCGTTGTCACTATTGCTATTCATTTTTTGTTGCATAAATAGCGTAATCCCCAACTTTGAAACTACTTTAATATCTGCATATAAATTTAAAACCGTTGGCAATTTTACTTTAAAATCGGTGTTTTGTGGAGTTTTATTCAAATAATGATTTGGATCATTTAATAGTTTTTGTTCTAGGTCTTGGACGCTGTTTGAGTTAGTAAATACATCTAAATTTAATCCAAAATATGTTGGTGTAGCTTGTGGAATAGTTAACAAATAGTCTGTATTGTAATTATTATCCGATTTAAATGTCATACTTCCCATATTTTTCAATGAAGCACCAATTTTTAATTTGTATGTTTTTCCTGTTCCTTTTAATTGGTAATCAAAACCTATATCAGTAGCCATTCCATTAATATTTCCAAAAAGGGATTTAGTATAATCACTTGAATTGTTGAAATTTCCAGCTAAATTCCCAGAATAGGCAATATTTAAATTGGCAGTTGCATCTGAAAGGTACAAAACACCCGAGCGATCAGTAATTGTTCCATGGAAATTCCCAGTTCCAACATTAGTGTAAGAACCAGGAAACAATAGTTTAAATGTAATTCCTACGTTGATTTTATGTTTGGAGTTTTCAAAAAATTTGCGAGCAACTGAAAAACCGACTTCGCCCCAAGCTGTTGCATTAATTCTTTGGTTGCCGTTATTTACAATTGTTGAAACACCACCTACTGAATTAATAGCTGTATTTGTAAGTGCAGCTCCAAGATTAGAATCTACATCAACAATATTGGCTTTAATATGAGCTTGAGAGGTTATTGCAAATCCCCAATTTAATAGTTTGAATGCAAAACCAGGACCAGCAAATTCGCCATCAACATTAAAATTGACAGCTTCGTTACCTTTAAATATTAAATCTTCTACATTTTTTCCGTCGATTAAATCTTTAAATCCTACCTTATTATTGGCGATATTAAAACTTGTTGCGAACAATTGCAATTCAAATTTACTATTCAAATTTGCTAATTCCGAGGGGTTCATACCTATATTTAGTATCCCAACTCGTTTTGAAGTAACCATTCCAGCAAAATGATCTTGAGCTAAAGCAGGTATAAAAAATAAGAAACACAAAAGAAGATTTATACTTTTCATAATATGGAAATTTTTAAGTTCTTCCAAAGATATTAAAAAAAGTTAAATAATGTTAAAAAATGATATTTAAAATGTTTTTCCAATTATTTTAACAAATTCCATAACACATCATCAGGTGCAGGAGCAATAATTACGGTTTCTACTAAAGTAACAGGATGGATAAATGCTAATTTTCGAGCATGAAGATGAATTCCACCGTCCAGATTGCTTCGGTCAAATCCGTATTTTAAATCACCTTTTATCGGACATCCAATTGCAGAAAGTTGTGCTCTAATTTGATGATGTCGACCTGTATGAAGCTCAATTTCTAAAGCAAAATAGTTGTTCATCTCAGAAATAATTTTGTAATCCAAACTAGCTAATTTGCTGTCAGGTACTTCTTTTAAATGTGCTTTTGAAGTGTTATTCTTTTCATTTCGTTTCAAATAATGAATCAAATTTGCTGAAGGAAGGATTGGCTTATTTTTTACAATAGCCCAATAGGTCTTTTGGGTTTCACGGCTACTGAACATTGCATTCATGCGAGTAAGCGCTTTGCTGGTTCTTGCAAAAACTACTATTCCTGTTGTTGGTCGATCAAGACGATGTACAACACCTAAAAAAACAGCTCCCGGTTTGTTGTACTTTTCTTTGATATATTCTTTTACAACTTCCGATAAAGGAATATCACCTGTTTTATCACCTTGAGCAAGATCGCCAACACGTTTATTAATGACAATTAAATGATTGTCTTCATGAAGTATTTGTAGGTTATTCTTTGTAGAAACTATTTTCAAAGTAGAGTTTTAGATTGTTGGATTTTTATCTTTTTAAAGAGTAACGAAATTTAGAAATCATTTTGATAATTATCTTTAATTATAACATCAATTCATTTAGTTTTATTTGATTTATATAGCCTAAATCAGAAGCAATTAGTAATTGTATTTCTATTTCAAAAATGGAACCAATTGAAATTTCTAAAAACCTAGAAAAATCTTTATTACTGCTTCTGGAACAACCTTCGGCAATATTTGATGGAATTGAAACTGACGCCCTTCGTAGCTGATTTGTTAATCCGAATTTCTCATTTTCAGGAAAACTTACGGTTGTAGCATAAATTGCTGAACATAATAGTCTGCTCCGTTTCCATATATCTAAATCTTTAAATCGATGCATTATTCAAATAATCTAAAAATCCAATAATCTAAATTAATATTGCTCACTAGCATTCGGGAAATCTTCTGATTTTACATCACTTACATATTTTCCGATAGCTGTAGTCATACCTTGATATAGATCCATATATCTTCTTAAAAATCGAGGACTGAATTCATTATTCATTCCGAGCATGTCATGAATTACTAATACTTGTCCGTCGACACCTCCTCCAGCTCCAATACCAATCACAGGTATTGAAATGCTTTGCGCCACTTTAGTCGCCAAATGAGCAGGGATTTTTTCTAAGACTAATGCAAAACAACCTACTTTTTCTAGCATTTTTGCATCTTCAATTAATTTATCGGCTTCTTCGTCTTCTTTGGCACGAACGGTATAACTTCCAAATTTGTAAATGGATTGTGGTGTTAATCCTAAGTGACCCATTACAGGAATTCCAGCGTTCAAAATACGTTTGATAGAGTCTTTAATTTCACTTCCTCCTTCTAATTTTACAGCATGTCCACCACTTTCTTTCATTATACGAATAGCAGAGCGCAAAGCTTCTTTAGGGTCGGATTGATAACTTCCAAATGGTAAATCAACCACAACTAGTGCTCTTGTAACCGCTCGAACTACGCTTGAGGCATGATATATCATTTGATCAAGTGTTATAGGCAAAGTGGTTTCATGTCCTGCCATTACATTTGAAGCAGAATCACCTACAAGTATAACATCTACACCAGCAGTATCAACAATTCTCGCCATGGTAAAATCATAAGCAGTAAGCATAGAAATTTTTTCGCCATTGGCTTTCATTTCAATTAACGACTTGGTAGTAATTCTTTTGTAATCTTTTTTAGCTACAGACATAATATAATATGAATTTATAATTTGGAATGGTAAAATTAGTCAAATATTCCTGAAATAAAAAAAGCCTTTTGAAGGTTCAAAAGGCTTTATATCATTTTTGTTTTCAATTAAAATTGTTCTCTTCCTGAAAAATGGAAAGCACTTTCGATTGCTGCATTTTCATCACTATCAGAACCATGAACGGCATTTTCTCCCATTGAAGTAGCGTAAGCTTTTCTAATAGTTCCTTCTGCAGCATCAGCTGGATTAGTAGCTCCAATCAATGTTCTAAAATCTTCAACAGCATTGTCTTTTTCTAAAATTGCAGCAACAATTGGTCCTCTTGACATGAATTCTACTAGTTCACCATAAAAAGGTCTTGCAGCATGAACCGCATAAAAAGCTTGCGCATCAGCAACAGTTAATTGAGTTAATTTCAAAGAAACAATTTTGAAACCTTTATTTGTAATCATTGCCAAGATGTTTCCGATGTGTCCATTTGCCACAGCGTCTGGCTTAATCATTGTAAATGTTCTATTTGATACCATTTTATTTTTTATTTTAATTTGGGTGCAAAAATAGACTTTTTAATGGAATATTAAAACGGAATGACTTGCTATTTATTTGATGTTTTAAAATTTGTTTTTAGTTAAGTTGGGAGAATTTCCAACAAATGCATTAAAACCTGCTCAATCAAGTGAGCAGGTTTTTTT
>CAIRNC010000067.1 GCA_903879875.1 uncultured Bacteroidota bacterium | reverse complement strand
TTCTAAAAACAGACCCAGAAATTTACAAAATTGACCTTCTAAAAACTAACAATGATGGGAGTTTTAGAGTTTATTTTATTTATGACTTTCAAGTTTCTTATCGAATTACGCCTGAAAAAATTCAGGTTTTACGTGTGAGACACAATGCAAGAAAACCGAAAAATTTAAAATGGAAAATCTAATTCACGTTCATATAACGTTTGAAAAAATAAATTACAGCAGTAAGAAAGTCAACAACCGAGAATTTGAAGACTGTGTGTTCAAAAACTGTGACTTTTCTAATAGCGACTTTTCCTATAACACCTTTTTGGATTGTGAATTTATCGATTGTAATCTGTCGATGATTCAATTTACGAATACAAGTTTAAAGACGGTATCTTTTAAAAACTGTAAATTGCTTGGCATTTTGTTTCACAGCTGTGATGATTTTTTATTCAGCGTTAATTTTAACGAATGTGTTTTGGATTATTCGTCATTCGCAAATAAGAAAATGCCTAAAACTTCGTTTTTAAATAGCGTTTTGAAAGAAGTGTCTTTTATTGGAACCAATTTATCAAATGCCACTTTTGAAAACTGCAATTTAGAGGGAACTATTTTCAACGAAACCCAATTGACAGGCGTTGATTTCACATCGGCTTTTCATTATAAAATTGATCCTGAATTCAATCCTATGAAGAAAGCAAAATTTTCAACAGTAGGAATTGTTGGTCTTTTGGACAAATATGATATTAAAATTTTATAACTATGGATATCAATTCTGTTTATTTAGAAAGTATAAAAAAACAATTTCAATACTATAAAACCATTGCAGAGAAAGCAATAGAACAACTTGAAGAACATCAATTATTTGAAGCTAAAAATGAAGATAATAATAGTATTGCAACTATTATAAAGCACCTTTCTGGAAATATGTTATCAAGATGGACTGATTTTTTGACTTCATACGGTGAAAAAGATTGGCGCAATCGCGATGCCGAATTTGAAAATAATTTGCAAACCAAAGCAAGTGTTTTAATAGAATGGAGCAAAGGATGGAATTGCTTTTTTGAAGCCATTGATGGTTTAAAACCGGAAAATCTTTCAGAAATCATCTACATTCGTAATGAAGGGCATACTGTTTTAGAGGCGATTAACAGACAATTAGCGCATTATCCCTATCATATTGGTCAGATTGTATTTATTGCAAAACAATTAAAAAACAGCGAATGGAACAGTCTTTCGATTCCGAAAAATAATTCCGACAAGTACAATTCCGACAAGTTTTTAAAGGAAAAAAGCATTAAACATTTTACAGATGAAGAATTAAATAAATTAAAATGAAAAAACATTATTTACTCCTACTACTTCCCTTTTTTACTTCTTGCTTTAATGCAGATCGCAATTGTAAAGATTTTAAAACAGGAAAATTTCAGTTTGATTTAACAATAAATGGCGAGAAAAAAACCACTTTTTTCGAACGAAATGACAGCATCGAAATAGAAACTTTTAATGGAAAAACGGATACGGCTACCATTCGTTGGGTGAATGATTGTGAATATATTTTACAAAAAATCCATCCAAAAAATTTGGAAGAAAAAAAGGCAATTAACATGCGGATTTTGACTACATCAAAAAATTCCTATACCTTTGAATTTGGAATGGTTGGAAGTTCAAAAAAACAAACCGGTACAGTTATCAAACTTAGTGACTTGAAATAACATGAGTCCATTTTAGTATTAAAACAAATAAAAAAATTAATGAAAGCAATACTTTTAAGAGAAATAAAGTCGTTTTTTGGTTCTCCGATTGGCTATTTGGTCATTGCCATTTTTCTTATCCTCAACGGATTATTTCTGTGGTTTTTTGAAGGCGATTACAACATTTTAAATTCAGGATTTGCTGATTTAAGTCCGTTTTTCACCTTATCACCTTGGATATTGATTTTTTTAATTCCCGCAGTTACCATGCGTAGTTTTTCAGATGAAAAAAAGCAAGGAACTCTTGAATTATTGCTTACAAAACCCATAAGTTTATGGGAAATTGTAAACGGAAAATTTCTTGGTGCCCTGCTCTTAATTGTGATAGCTATAATCCCAACTTTTATATACGTTTATGTGATTTCAAGCCTTGGAATGCCTGAAGGTAATATTGATATGGGCAGCACGATGGGCTCATATTTTGGATTATTGTTTTTGATTTCAGGTTACACGGCAATCGGGATATTTACTTCAACTCTTTCTGAAAATCAAATAGTTGCTTTTATAATAGCTGTTTTTTTATGCTTTTTATTTTATTTTGGATTCGAAGGAATTTCAACATTTTTCAAATCATTTGAACCGTTTGTTGCCGCTTTAGGAATGGACAATCACTTCAAAAGCATGAGTCGAGGCGTAATTGATACAAGAGACATTTTGTATTTTGTAAGCATCACTTTCTTATTTTTATCTTTTACCGTTTACAAACTAAAATCCTATAAATTGTAATGCAAAATAACACTAAAAACAACCTCAAAAAACTAGCGTTAACTATTGCTATACTTATTGTTTTAAACATTTTAGGAAGTCTGTTTTTTCATCGTTTTGATTTAACAAAAGACAAAAGATATACGCTTTCTGAAACGTCATTAAAAATCCTTACGCAAATAAAAGAACCTTTGTATATTGACATCTATCTTGATGGTCAATTTCCTGCCGAATTCAAAAGGTTACAAACCGAAACGCGCCAAATGGCTGAAGAGTTTCAAGCCTACAATTCTAACATCATTGTTCAATTTATCAATCCTTTGGAAAACAAGGATGTTAGTATGGTAAAGATTAAAGAATTGTACAAAAAAGGGTTGACACCTATAAACATAACCGTTGACGACAAAGGAAAGCAATCGCAGTCAATGGTTTTTCCTTGGGCAATAGCCAATTATAGAGGCAAAGAAGTTAACATTCCACTTCTCAAAAATATGATGGGCGCCTCAACAGAACAAAAAATAGTTGGTTCAGTACAGCATTTAGAATATTCATTTGCAGATGCTTTTAATAAAATTACAGTTTTAAAACAGAAAAAAGTAGCAATCATTAAAGGAAATGGCGAATTGAGAGACATTTTTCTAGCTAAATTTTTAATGCAAGTTCGGGAAAGTTACCACATTGGCCCTTTTACATTGGACTCTGTTACTTCTAACCCGTTAGGAAGTCTTAAAGCATTAAAAAAATATGATTTAGCCATAATTGCAAAACCAACAGAGAAATTTTCTGACAAAGAAAAACAGGTTTTAGACCAATTTATCGTCAACGGTGGAAAAACCATTTGGCTTGTTGATCAAGTTAATATGGAAATGGACAGTTTATATAACAGTAGTACTGCTCTTGCATTTCCAAGAGATTTGAATTTGAATGATATGTTTTTTAAATATGGTGTTAGAATTAGCCCCGACATCATTAAAGATGAACTTGGAACACCCATAAAATTAGCATCTGGAGAACCTGGAAGTGCCACTCAATTTCAGGAATTCAATTGGAAATTTGCACCTTTTATTTTCCCTTTAAGTAATCATCCAATTGTGAAAAATTTAGGTGGTATTCGTTTTGATTTTGCTAATCCAATGGATACTTTAAAAAATGGTATACAAAAAACTATACTTTTAAAATCGTCACCTAATTCCAAAAGAATTGGCGCCCCTGTTGAAGTAAGTTTAAACTCAGTAGTCGAAGAAACTAATCCTGAAGAATATCTAAATAAAGGCTCCATTCCTGTTGCCGTTTTGTTGGAAGGAAAATTCCATTCCATGTATGAAAACAGAGTGCTTCCATTTCAGGACAAAACATTTGAAAATGAAGGTAGAAAAAGCAAAATGATTGTTGTTTCTGACGGTGATATTATTAAAAATCAATTGGACAAAAACTATATTCCTCAGGAATTAGGCTATGATCAAAAAACAGGAAATTTGTTTGACAACAAAGATTTTATGATGAATGCGGTCAATTATTTATTAGATGACACAGGACTAATTAACCTAAGAAGTAAAGAAGTAGATTTACCGCTATTAGACAAAGAGAAAGTACATGAAAATTACA
>CAIRNC010000066.1 GCA_903879875.1 uncultured Bacteroidota bacterium | reverse complement strand
CAAAAGTTTTCGCCGAATTGGCTACAAGCATAGCTCAAAAAGAAAAAGCAAATGCCGAACAAGCCAAACTATTGGCCGAACAAGCTGTAAAATCAAAACAACAGTTCTTATCGAACATGAGCCACGAAATTCGTACACCTATGAATGCCATAATTGGTTTTACAAAAGTGGTCCTCAAAACCGAATTAACAGCCAAACAAAAAGAATACCTCACCGCTATAAAAATGAGTGGTGATGCCCTTATTGTTTTGATAAACGACATTTTAGACCTTGCCAAAGTGGATGCAGGAAAAATGAGTTTTGAAGAAATACCGTTTAAAATGAATTTGTCCATTGTAGCCATGTTGCATCTTTTTGAAACAAAAATTCAAGAAAAAAACTTGAAACTGGTGACCCATTACGACCAATCCATACCCGAAGTTTTGATAGGCGACCCCGTACGTTTGCATCAAATCATTTTAAATTTAGTGAGTAATGCTGTAAAATTTACCAACAAAGGTAAAATTACCGTTAGCGTAAAAATGATTAAAGAATCTAATGACAATGTCTTCATAAAATTCGACATATCAGACACAGGCATTGGCATTGAAAAAGAAAAAATTAGCACCATATTCGAAAATTTCCAACAAGCCACAAGCGGCACTTCCAGAATATTTGGTGGCACAGGTTTAGGTCTGGCTATCGTAAAACATTTGGTAGAAGCCCAAAACGGCACCATTGATGTGAGTAGCACAGTTGACAAAGGCGCCACCTTCAGTTTCGTGCTGAAATTCCAAAAAACAGATATTGCCATTGTGTTAGAGCCCGAAATCATGGAACTAAACACCGATATCAAAGACACGAAAATATTAGTTGCCGAAGACATGGAGCTCAACCAACTGCTCATGAAAACCGTTTTAGACGATTTTGGATTTGATTGCGACATTGCCTCCAATGGTAAAATTGCCATCGATAAACTGAAAAAGAAATCCTACGACATCATTTTAATGGATTTACAAATGCCCGAAATGAACGGTTTTGAAGCCACAGCCTACATCCGGAACACAATGAAATTAAACATCCCCATCATTGCCCTCACTGCCGATGTAACCACCGTAGATGTAGACAAATGCAAAGCCGTAGGCATGAACGACTATATTTCTAAACCCATAGACGAGCGTCTGCTCTACAGCAAGCTAATTGGTTTAATAAAAAAACCAGTAGTCATTATCGAACAAGAAATAGTGGGCAATGTAAAAATCGAAAAAATAAAATATGTAGACATGACCTATTTGGTAAAACTAACCAAATCAAATCCTGTGCTAATGTCCGAAATGATTAATGCCTATTTAAAACAAACGCCACCATTAATCACGACCATGAAACAAAGCTTTAGAGACAAAGACTGGCACTTGCTTCACGCCACTGTGCATAAACTAATCCCCTCTTTTTCCATCATGGGCATCAGCCCTTCGATAACGCTAGTGGCCAAAAAAGTACAAGAATATGCCAACACTTTAGAACTTTCAGAAGAGCTCAACAGTTTGGTTTTAGAACTAGAAACCGTTTGCAATCAAGCCTGCGAAGAACTTCAAATAGAACTCAATAACTTAAATAAATAAACCGTGCAAAACGAACAAAAAATAAAACTCTTTCTTGTCGATGACGACGCAGTCTTTCTAAAATCATTAGAAATAGAGTTCCTTCAACACGCCGATTTCGACATTAAAACCTTTGCTACAGGCGAACTTTGCATAGCCGATTTAGCCTATCATCCCGATGTAATCATACTCGATTATCACCTCGATGGTATCGATGTCCATGCGATGAATGGTATAGTAACCTTAGATGCCATCAAAAGTTATGATGCCGAAATACCCGTAATCATGCTCTCCTGCCAAGACAAAATTGAGGTAGCCGTCAATTGCATGCACCACAAAGCCTTCGATTATGTCGTAAAAAGCGAAACCGCATTCGTTCGCCTACAAAAAATCATAACCACCATATTTGAATACCAAAAAATGGAAAAAGAACTAAAATGGTATATGGATAGAATGTAGATTTTAGGTTATAGGTTGTAGGTTGTAGAGATTAGGCAAAATGCAACTTTAAAAAACTTCACTCAAATCCCAACGGTTAAAACCGTAGGTTATACTATTTGTCAGGAATGTAATCGTCAAAATTGCCCACGGTTTCAAACGTGGAAATAATAATGAAAAATAATTAGCAAAAGCTAAAAGTTATTTCAAAATTGCCCACGGTTTCAACCGTGGAAATAATAATGAAAATTAATTAGCTTAAAGCATACTGCCTAAAGCCTATTGCATATTCAATTACAAAACTATGATTTCCAAAAAAAAGATAATAATTATTGGCGGCGGATTTGCAGGCATTCAATTGGTTCGACAACTAGACGAAGACCAATTCGACATCTTGCTTATAGATAAAATAAACCACCACCAGTTCCAACCCCTGTTTTACCAAGTAGCCACATCCCAACTTGAACCGGCTAGCATTTCATTTCCGCTAAGAAACATTTTTAAAGGCAAAAAAAACCTTCAAATTCGGTTGACCGAAGTGCTGTATATCGACGAAATAAATAATAGCATCGCTACAAGTATCGGCAATTTCAACTACGATTATTTAGTCATTGCTATAGGTTGCAAAACCAATTTCTTTGGAAATCAAGAAATCGAAAAACATGCTTTCACACTCAAAACAACATTCGATGCCATAACCATTCGAAATCATATTCTACAAACATTCGAAAACATCATCTCTGCCGACGAGCACATAAAAGAAAGCTTGTTGAATTTAATCATCGTGGGTGCAGGACCAACAGGAGTAGAACTAGCAGGTGCCTTTGCCGAAATCAGAAAAAACATTCTACCAAACGATTATCCAGGAATCGACTTTTCAAAATTCAAAATAATAGTGATTGAAGGCAGCAAAAACACCTTGAATTCCATGAGTGAAAACGCCAAAATAGCATCCCGAAAATACCTCGACGACATGGGCGTAATCATTAAAACCGAAACCATAGTAGCCAATTATGAT
>CAIRNC010000065.1 GCA_903879875.1 uncultured Bacteroidota bacterium | reverse complement strand
TTCCTTCGGCAACTCCAGAATAAAAGCTATCTCTTTTTAAATAATCCATTCGATCCATATCCAACTGGCTTGAAATGAGTTGCAACATGAATTTGCGATGGTATTCGCCTTTGAAAATTTGAATTGCCAAACTCAGTTGTCCGTTAAACTCCTGATTCAACTGATTCATAAATAATAGTGAAATGGCTTCGTGATTCACCTCTTCAACAATGCTGTGCTCCATTGCATGAGAAAATGGCCCATGACCAATGTCGTGTAAAAGTATGGCAATATATAAGGCTTTTTCTTCTTCTTTAGAAATCAAAGTTCCTTTAAATCGGATGACTTCGACCGCTTTTTGCATAATGTGCATGCACCCTAAAGCATGATGAAAACGGGTGTGATGTGCGCCGGGATAGACCAAATAGGACAAGCCCATTTGAGAAATTCGTCGTAGTCGTTGAAAATAAGGATGTTGAACTAAATCGTAAATCAAACTATCTGGAATGGTAATAAAACCATAAATAGGATCGTTAAAAATTTTAAGTTTGTTGATTTCGCTCACTTTTGTAGTATCATTTTGGATTGCAAATATAAAAAATAAAACGTTTGAAACAGAAGCTCTTTATCAACAAATCCGAAAAAGTAAATACAGATAAGTCGTTTACATAATTTTAAATCTTCATATAAAAACTATTAAATTTTTATGTTCCTAATTGTATTAAAATTTAATTCATCAAAATGCTGAATGATTCGATCTGCTTGAGACAAATCTTGCAATTTAGAATGCAAACTATTATAGCCTACACAATAGATTCCTGCTGCTTTTGAAGCTAATATTCCATTCGTACTATCTTCAATAACGATACAATTTTCGATTGGGGTTTGTGCTAAGAATGCTGCCTTTTGAAAAATAGCAGGATGGGGTTTTGATTTCGGGAAATCTTCTCCAGAAACTTTATAAGTAAAATAGTGGTTTAGATTAAATCGATTAAAAACTCTTTCGATAGTTACATTTGCTGAAGACGATGCTAAAACCAACTGCATTCCGTTGTTATGCAAATCTTTAATCAAATTTTCTACGCCGTCCAACAAAAACAAATCTTCTTTTTTATCAAAAGCATCATTAAATAAATTACGCTTCGTTTCAACTAAAGCTGAAATATCTTCTGTTAAGTCAAATTTTGCTTTTAATTTTTCGTAAATATTTTTAGTTGAATTCCCTGTGAATGAAGCATACATTTCTTCTGAAACATCGATATTTAAAGCCTTGAAATGCTGGTTGTAGGCATAATTGTGAACAGGCTCAGTATCCACAATTACCCCATCCATATCAAAAATTACTGTTTGTATCATTGTCATTGTTTTTCAAAATGGCGAAGATACATCGATACTTAATTTTTGGATTCCCTTTTTTTAAATAATTTAGGTATTTTAAAAATTTAAACCTTTTGTAGTATCTTTAGTCCAAGTTAAAAATCATTCCGTTGAACGAAGAACATGAATTTATTAAGGAGTTATTACACCCGAAAACGCAAAATGAAGCGTTTCAAAAACTCATGCTTCAATATAAAAAACCTTTGTATACTCATATTCGAACTATCGTTTTGAACCATGATGACACGGATGATGTTTTGCAAAATACATTTGTAAAAGTATTTCAGAATTTGAAAAATTTCAAAGGAGAGAGTAAACTGTTTTCGTGGATGTATCGCATTGCTACTAACGAATCCATTACTTTTATCAACAATAGAGCCAAAAGAAATGGGCAAACAACTGCGCTTTTTCAGCAGAAACAAATTGAAAATATCAAAGCTGACACTTATTTTGACGGCGATGCCATTCAAATAAAATTACAAAAAGCGATTCATTTGTTACCCGAAAAACAGCAATTGGTATTTAAAATGAAATATTATCAAGAATTAAAATACGAAGAAATTTCTGCAATTTTAGGCACATCTGTAGGAGGATTAAAAGCCTCATATTTTCATGCCGTTAAAAAAATTGAAGAATTTATGACCAAAAATTAAACCTTTTTTATTAAAATCAGTCTTATCAACATGAACCATTTTAATTTAGATACTCACCCAAAAATAGAAACAGGATTTAAAACTCCTGATGATTATTTTGAACAATTTGACGCTAATGTACTTGCGAAAATTGCTGTGACTCCCAATGAAACTAAAATAATTCCATTGTATAAAAAATGGAAAATTTGGATTCCCAGCGTTGCTGCAGCTATCGTTATTGCTTTATTTATTTCGTCTCATTGGTTCAATTCAAACGAAGAAATTATTGTAAATGAAGATTTCCTAATCAATGAAGCCAATTTAAGTACAGAAGATATTTCGGAGCAATTATCCGATGCTGATATTTCCGCAATTGAGGAATCTCTAAAAACAAACGATACAGAAACAACCAATTATGTCAACGATTTACTCTAAAATTACACAAAAAATGAAACGCTATACTATTTACTTAATGCTATTGTTTTCGGTTTTGAGTTTTGCACAAAACAATAGAAAAATTGAAAAAATTAAAGCCATTCAAGTTGCTTTTATTTCAAACAAACTGAACCTTACCCCTGAAGAAGCTCAGAAATTTTGGCCTATTTTCAATCAATTTTCGGACAAACAATTTGATTTAAAATTCAAAAGAAAAATGTTGCTTTTGAAAATGAATCCTCAAAATGCAACGCCAGTATCTGATAGTGAAATGTCAAAATTATTAGCCGATTCTGAAAATCTAGAAGCTGAAATACAAAACAATAGAAGTCGACTTATCAAGGATTTACAAGGCGTTATTAGTCCACAAAAAATATTTATGCTAAAACAATTGGAAGAAGAGTTCAAAAAAACGCTTTTAAAACAATTTAAAAACAGAGGAAAATCAAGAGACTAATAAATTTTTAAAACAAATTTGAATATTTGTGTCTTAAAATAATAGCTTTGCTGTTTAAAGAAACAGTATGATAAACCCTTCCGCAAACGCTTGGATAGAAAAATTTTTTCAGGAGCAAAATACTTTTGCTACCTCCAATTCTATTGCCGATGATTATTATTCCAATCTTAGGGATTCCGGTTTTATTTATGGCCATATTGTTTCGATTCCATCTTATTTTCCAATTCCAACAGACGGTTGGCTAAAAATTGAAGTTTATAAAGTTGCCTTACTTAACAATTTGTACCAAATGTATGTTTTAACCAAACAACAATTGGATACTGTTGATTTTGTTAATCAAGCTGTTGCTTTTTATAACCAAATGAATCCTCAGGAATCTACTTTATTAAATAAAATACTTCCTAAAAACACTCCTTTCTTATCGTTAGAAAAAATTCTTGACGAACGCATTCGAACCAACGAAAATGGAATCAGTAAAAATTTCACGCATTTGGTTACCAATGCTTTACTTTTTATTGACATATTAGCATTTAAACAGTATTTACAGCACCAATCGATACCCGAAAAATATTTAAAAAAAATAGAGGAAACAATCATGAGTATTGTGACTCTTGCATTAAAAACAAAAAGCAACAAATCGAAACATGACGATTTACTGATAAAATTGTTTGAAGCTTCTGTAAGATATAGTAAGTTTTCCAATGTAAATTATGAAAATTTAGAAGCGTTGCAATTAGGTTATTTTACGGATGAGCTAGAAAAAAAATATTTATTAGATGTTGCTGATTTAACGCTGTGGAGCGATGGAATTATCAGCAATAACGAACAACATTTTTGGT
>CAIRNC010000064.1 GCA_903879875.1 uncultured Bacteroidota bacterium | reverse complement strand
TTTACCAACCTGACAGAACTAATTATTATGTGGTCGATTTGAGAGACAGTGTGGTTGCCTATAAAAAAGCAAAACCGATTACTATAAAACGAAGAACAATTGCTAGTGCACTTGACGGTTCCTTATCTGAAATGTTGCAAAAACAAAAAGTTGACGTAGCACTAGCTTCGCAAATAGCAAAAGTGTATGCTTGGTCTATTGACTTTTTTAAATTGCAAAAGGGAGATAAATTTGCTATTACTTTCACCGAAAGATATATAAATGATAGCATTTACGATGGAGTAGAAGATTTTGAGGCTGCTTTTTTTGAGTATAAAGGGAAAAAAATATACGCATTCCCTTTTGTACAAGATACTATTTCTGGAAAAGTGGATTATTATGATGAAGAGGGCAAAGTTTTGAAAAACATGTTTCTAAAAGCCCCTTTAAAATTTGTTAATATTACGTCACATTATACAAAAAGCAGATTTCATCCGGTGCAACAAATTTGGAAAGCTCATAACGGTACCGATTATGCAGCACCTACGGGCACGCCTATCATGACAACTGCTTCAGGTGTAATAGAAAAAACAGGTTATACGGCAGGGAATGGAAATTTTGTAAAAGTAAAACACAACAGCACTTATGAAACCCAATACCTTCACATGTCTAAAATTTTAGTTCGACAAGGACAAAGAGTGACCCAAGGAGATATTATTGGAAAAGTAGGAAGCACGGGACTTGCTACAGGCCCTCATGTATGCTACCGGTTTTGGGTTCATGGCATTCAAGTGGATGCTTTAAAACTGAAATTACCCAATTCAGAACCAATGAAAGCAAAATATAAACCAAGATTTATGGCTGAAATGACTCCTTTGAAGTTTGAATTGGATAATGTTGCAAAAAATAAATTGAAATAAAAGGGTTTTTTAGAAACTAAAAATCTAAAGTATTCGAATTACAAAATAATTTTTCTTCCCACTTTGTAGTAATACAAACTGATTATTTATCAAATCCTTTTTAGAAAGAACGAATTCTTCGGTTACTTTTTCTTTGTTTACGGCGATTGCATTAGCTGTTAAAGCGCGTCTTGCTTCACCATTTGACTTGAAGAAACCTGTTTTTTCGTTTAAAACGGCAACTATATTTATTCCGCTTTCAATTTCAGTTCTTTTGATTTCGGCTTGAGGAACGCCTTCAAAAACTTCTAAAAATGTAGCTTCATCCAATTGTTTCAAGTCATCGGCAGAGGCATTTCCGAAAAGGATGCTGGAAGCTTTAATTGCTTTTTCTAACGCTTCTTTTGAATGAACAAAAACAGTTAATTCTTCTGCTAATTTTCTTTGTAGCGCTCTTAAATGTGGCGCAACATTATGTTCTTCAATTAATTTATTGATAGTTTCTTGGTCTAAAAAAGTAAAGATTTTAATATATTTCTCTGCATCAACATCGGTAGTATTTAACCAAAACTGGTAAAATTTATAAACTGAAGTTTTATCGGCTGTTAGCCAAACATTTCCACCTTCTGATTTGCCAAACTTTGAGCCATCGGCTTTAGTAATCAACGGACAGGTCATGGCAAAAGCCTTCGCATCGGTATTCGGATTCATTCTGCGAACCAATTCTGTTCCTGTGGTAATATTTCCCCATTGATCGGAACCGCCCATTTGAAGCAGACAGTTGTAGTTTTTATGCAAATGATAAAAATCGTACCCTTGAATTAATTGATAAGTAAATTCAGTAAATGACATGCCTTCGCCTTCTCCAGACAAACGTTTTTTTACAGAATCTTTAGCCATCATGTAGTTTACAGTAATTCGTTTACCCACTTCGCGAGCGAAATCAATGAACGAAAAAGTTTTCATCCAATCGTAATTGTTGACTAAAACGGGAGCATTAATAGCAGTGGAATTAAAATCTAAAAATCGAGATAAAACACTTTTTATTCCAGCAACATTATGATTCAAAGTCGCTTCGTCCAATAAATTTCTTTCATCGGATTTACCCGAAGGATCACCAATCATTCCCGTAGCACCCCCTACTAATGCAATAGGTTTGTGTCCAAAATGCTCCAAATGAACCAGCAAAATTATAGGGACCAAACTGCCAATGTGCAATGAATCGGAAGTAGGGTCAAATCCAATATAAGTAGGCGTCATTTCTTTAAGCAATTGTTCTTCGGTTCCTGGCATCATGTCGTGAACTAAACCACGCCATTGCAATTCGGCTATAATATTCTTCATTTTTATGATCTTCTATTTTTGGCAAAGATAAACGAATTAGTGTATTTGATAATTAGGCAATGCTCTTTTTTAAGAATGGATATCATACTAAACAACTATTGAAGGATTATAATGATTAGGATTTTAGCAAAAATAACAGCAATAACAAAAGTTTAATTCATCAATAAATAATTATAAAAATTAAATTGACTTACATTGGGTTTATTTTAGTATTCTATTTAGTCGTAACACTTTTAACATATGTGTTATTTATAAAATGTTGGAAACTACCTAAAATTTTAATCTATAATGTAGTTAGTGATAAAGGTGTATTATACGTACTAGAATTTATTCGATAGCGATACAATCAAATTTGAATGCTAAGGATGAAAATCAAAGGGAATTGTTTTATATTTTGATGGTGCAGACAATTTCACGTCAATGTTTAACAATAATGTTTTCTATTTAGACCCGCCAATAAAAGTTGCTAATTTTAGTATTGAAAAACAACTTTTAATACCTTTGAAATGCTATATAATTCGAATATTACTTTGTAATAGAACCATAG
>CAIRNC010000063.1 GCA_903879875.1 uncultured Bacteroidota bacterium | reverse complement strand
GTAGAACCTGCCTTTTTCAAATTCAAGTCCTTGAATATCTATAAATTCGTGCGAAACCGGAACAATATTGATATCACTAACTGTTTTCGAATCAAATTTTATAGCTTCATGTTTGGTGAAGATTTGAAAACCCATTTGCTCCGTATGCGTAACGGCATCTTTCAAATAGGTATATTCATCGTATTTCATATTCGGAAACTGTTCTCTTTTCCAACGGGGAATATCAGTAGGCCCAAATGAACCTTTGAATAAATAAATGGTGTTTTTGTCTAAAGTACTTAAATCTTTGGTGATTTTACGGTTTAAAGAATCCACTGCTGCAAGTACAGCAATGATAGAAAAAATGCCAATAGTCACGCCTAATAGCGATAAAAAAGTACGCAGTTTGTTGTTTCGCAAAGCATTCATTGCAAACCCAAAACTCTCACTTAATAAACGAAGATAAACTACCATAAGACCTATTTTACCGAACTGTAAATTTCTATATTTTTTTCTCAATTACCTAATTTAAAAAGAGGAAGCCTTAAAGCTGCAATTTTTTAAAATTAAGCTATTTTTCAAATCACTAAAACGAGGCGTTTTCTAATTAAAAACCTATTTTTGCGTTTTAAAACACAACTACACAATGAACACAACTAAAAAAATTCAATCGGCGCTAATTTCTGTTTTTTCAAAAGAAGGATTAGAACCTATTGTAAGACAACTAAACAGTCAAAATGTTACACTTTATTCTACTGGAGGTACAGAAGATTTTATTAAAAATCTAGGAATTCCTGTAATTGCCGTCGAAGACATCACTTCTTATCCTTCGATTCTTGGTGGAAGAGTAAAAACCTTGCATCCGAAAATTTTTGGAGGCATTCTGAATCGACAAGACCATACTATTGACAATGCAGAGATGAAGGAATTCAATATTCCTCAAATTGATTTGGTTATTGTTGATTTATATCCATTTGAAAAAACGGTGGCGTCTGGTGCTGACGAAAGTGAAATCATAGAAAAAATTGATATCGGTGGCATTTCTTTAATTCGTGCTGCCGCTAAGAATTTTAAAGATACCGTGATTATAGCTTCTGTAGCTGATTATGCGTTGTTTTTAGAAACCATTACAAATCAAAATGGCGCTACGACTATAGAAAACAGAAGAAGATTTGCTACCAAAGCATTTCATGTTTCTTCGCATTATGACACTGCAATTTTTAATTATTTCAATGCCAATGGCGCTGGGTTAACCGAACAAGAGCAACAAACAATCTATAAAGAAAGTAGTATTGATGGTCAAATTTTGCGTTATGGCGAAAACCCACACCAAAAAGGTTTTTTCTTTGGCGATTTCGAAGCCATGTTTACCAAATTGCACGGAAAAGAATTGTCCTATAACAACTTGTTAGACGTTGATGCTGCTGTCAATCTGATTGCGGAGTTCAAGAATGACAATCCTACATTTGCCATTTTAAAACACAACAACGCCTGCGGATTAGCTACAAGAACAACCCTTTCTGAAGCCTATTTGACTGCATTGGCTTGCGACCCAACTTCTGCTTTTGGAGGTGTTTTAATTGCCAATTCTACAATTGATACACAGACCG
>CAIRNC010000062.1 GCA_903879875.1 uncultured Bacteroidota bacterium | reverse complement strand
TCCAAAACAGCGGCATCATCACCAATCCCTTTTAGCGTAGAGGTTTGATTATTTGTGAAATTTTTAGTAAGGTGATCTATTAGTCCAAACTCTCCTAGTTGACCAATACTTGTGCGTTGTGGAGCTTTATCTTCAATCATTATATGATATTATTTGTGGTGTAAAGGTACTCTTTTTTAAAATTTAAAAATAGACAAAAAAAAGAGCCGACCAATGCCGACTCTTATAGTATGTTTGAATATTAATTATCCTTTTAATGCTTCTGCACCTCCAACAATTTCCAAAATTTCGTTTGTAATTGCAGCTTGACGTGCTTTATTGTAAGTCAATTTTAATTGGTCTCTCAATTCGGTTGCGTTGTCTGTTGCTTTGTGCATAGCAGTCATACGCGCACCGTGTTCCGATGCAAATGAATCTCTAATTCCTTTGTACAATTGAGTTTTCAATGATTTTGGAATTAAAGCCATAACAATTTCTTCTTTGGCTGGTTCAAAAATATAATCTCCTGTCGAAACGGGCTTGTCAGATTGAATAGGAGCTAATGGTAAAAATTGCTCTGTTTGAATAATTTGAGTCGCTGCATTTTTAAATTGATTATAAACCAATTCAATTTTATCATAATCCCCAGAAATAAATTTCTGAGTCAATAATTCGGCAATTGTGGCAACATTTTCAAAGGTCAATGTATCAAAAATAGCACTTTGATTAGCTACAACAGTAAGTGTTTTACTCAAAACATCGTTTCCTTTTTTTCCAATAGCAAAAACATCAACTTGTTTTCCTTTATAAAAATCGGCACGGTTTTTAACTTCTTTGATAACATTAGAATTAAAAGCGCCACACAGACCTCTATTTGAAGTAATTGCAACAACTAATACTTTGTTGATTTCACGTTGCGTAGTGTAATCTCCTCCTACATCTCCATCAAGAGTTGCAGAAAGATTTTGCAATAATTCCGTTAGTTTTTCGGCATAAGGTCGCATAGCTGTAATGGCATCTTGTGCCTTCTTTAGCTTTGCTGCAGAAACCATTTTCATCGCAGACGTTATCTGCATCGTTGATGAAACGGAAGTAATTCTATTACGGATTTCCTTTAAATTTGCCATTTTTTGTTGAGTAATTAGTGAACAGTGATTAGTAATTAGCTATTCACTAATCACCTATCACTGTTTACTTAGAATTAATTATATTTCGCTGAAACTTCTTTTGCTACGTTTTCGATAACATCAGTAATTTTGTCATCTAATTTACCAGCTTTTAAACTGTCTAAAACGTCTCTGTGTTTGTTATTTAAAAATTCCAAGAAGTCTTTTTCAAATTCTTTAACTTTGTTTACAGGAACATTTCTCAACAAGTTTTTAGAACCTGCATAGATAATAGCTGTTTGATCTTCAACCGTATAAGGGTCATTAAGATTTTGTTTCAATATCTCTACGTTTCTTTTTCCTTTTTCGATAACGTTTAAAGTTACAGCATCTAAATCAGAACCAAATTTAGCAAATGCTTCTAATTCACGATATTGTGCTTGGTCTAATTTTAAAGTACCCGCAACTTTTTTCATGGATTTAATTTGAGCATTTCCTCCAACACGTGATACGGAAATACCTACGTTAATCGCTGGACGAACCCCTGAATTAAACAAATCTCCATCTAAGAAAATCTGTCCGTCAGTAATCGAAATTACATTAGTTGGAATATAGGCAGATACGTCACCCGCTTGCGTTTCGATAATTGGCAACGCTGTCAATGAACCTCCACCTTTAACAATACCTTTTAGAGTATCAGGCAAATCGTTCATGTTTTTAGCAATCTCATCATTAGCAATTACTTTACAAGCTCTTTCTAATAAACGAGAGTGTAAGTAGAAAACGTCTCCAGGATATGCTTCACGTCCTGGTGGTCTTCTTAATAAAAGAGAAACCTCACGGTATGCTACTGCTTGTTTTGATAAATCATCATAAACAATTAAAGCTGGACGTCCAGAATCTCTAAAATATTCTCCAATTGCAGCACCTGCCATAGGAGCATATACTTGCATAGGAGCTGGGTCAGAAGCATTTGCAGCAACTATAATAGTGTATGCCATTGCTCCTTTTTCTTCTAACATTTTTGCAATTCCTGCTACCGTTGATGCCTTTTGACCAATAGCAACATAAATACAAAATACAGGTTTTCCTGCATCATAAAATTCTTTTTGATTCAAAATGGTATCAATACAAACAGTTGATTTACCAGTTTGACGGTCTCCAATAACCAACTCACGTTGTCCACGACCTACTGGAATCATTGCATCTACTGCTTTAATACCTGTTTGTAATGGTTCTGTTACTGGTTGACGAAAGATAACTCCAGGAGCTTTTCTTTCTAATGGCATTTCATATAATTCGCCACCGATTGGTCCTTTACCATCAATTGGTTCTCCTAGTGTATTTACAACAC
>CAIRNC010000061.1 GCA_903879875.1 uncultured Bacteroidota bacterium | reverse complement strand
TCCTACTAAAAATGAGTTATTTATAAATGCTAAAAATTTAAATAATACCAAATTAGAAGTATTAGATATAAATGGAAAAATAGTATTTAATCAATTATTAAATGTAAATAATATAATCGATACAAGTAATTTAACCAATGGAATGTATTTATTTAAAATAACTTCAGATGAAGGTTCAGCAACTACTAAAGTAATTAAGAATTAGAATAAAATATAATAAAAATGTTTTAAAAAGGTTTACTTAATTGTGAACCTTTTTTGTTTTACAAAAGTTATATTTTCGATAAATCTTTGTTTTAATTACTAATTACTAGTTACTATTCACTATTTTTAAACTTTATTAAGAAAAGAATATGAGTAAGAAGTTAAGAAAACCAGTAAAGAATGATAAAACATTCTCTGAAAAAATAGTAAAAATATTATCTAAAAATTCCAATAAACCTTTTGATTACAAGCAAATATGTGCCATTCTCGAATTGAATGATACAAAATCTCGCAATGAGATTATTAAAGATTTAAAAATTCTTGCTGCTCAAAAAGTAATTATAGAATCAGAACCTGGTAAGTTTCTAATAAAGGCCATGTCACAAGATTATTATGAAGGAAAAATAGATATGACTTCTAGAAAAACAGCTTATTTTGTTTGTCCTGAACTAGAAGAAGATGTTTTTATTCCAACCAATAATTTGAATCATGCTTTAGATAAAGATAGTGTAAAAGTCTATGTTTACAATAGAAGAAAAGGAAAAAGACCTGAAGGTGAAGTAATTGAAGTTACAGAACGTGCCAAAACTGATTTTGTAGGAGTGATTGCTATTCATGCTAACTTTGCTTTTGTTTCCACTGCAAATCCAAAAATGTACACTGATATTTTTATTCCAAAAGATAAAATTGGTGAAGCAGAAAATGGCGATGTAGTTTTAGTACATATTGAAGATTGGCCTAAAAAAGCCGATTCCCCTTTTGGTTCGGTTATAAAAATACTTGGAAAACCTGGAGAACACAATACCGAAATTCATGCGATTTTAGCCGAATATGGTTTACCTTCAGAATTTCCAATTGAAGTAGAAGTTTTTGCTCAAAAAATTGATACTTCGATACAAGAAAATGAAATTGCAAAACGTCGTGATATGCGCGATACTTTAACTTTTACGATTGATCCAAAAGATGCTAAAGATTTTGATGATGCTTTGTCTTTCAAAAAGTTAGAAAATGGAAATTATGAAATTGGAATACATATTGCCGATGTTTCTCATTATTTACAAGAAGGAACCATTCTTGATGATGAAGCCTATCAACGAGCTACATCGGTTTATTTAGTGGATAGAGTGGTGCCTATGTTACCTGAAGTTTTATCTAATTTTGCTTGTTCACTTCGACCAAATGAAGAAAAATATACGTTCTCGGCTATTTTTGAAATGGACGAAAAAGCAACTGTAATCAACCAATGGTTTGGACGTACTGTAATTGATTCTAATCAACGTTTTGCTTACGAAGAAGCCCAATATATAATTGAGACAAAAGATAACACCATTCCGATAGAAACATCGATTACAGGAAGTGCTTATGTAGTTTCTGATGCAATCGTAGCTGCTACTTTAAAATTAGATGATTTAGCTAAAATAATGCGTAAAAAAAGAATGGCAGATGGCGCTATTTCATTTGATAAAGTAGAAGTAAAATTCAATTTAGATGCCGAAGGCGAACCAGAAGGCGTTTATTTTAAAGTTTCTAAAGATGCTAATCATTTGATTGAAGAATTTATGCTTTTAGCTAACAAAAAAGTAGCTGAATTCATTGGAAAACAAAAGAAAACTTTTATTTATAGAATTCATGATGAACCTAATGAAGATAAGCTTTTTGCGATGCAAGCAGTTATTGCAAAATTTGGATATAAAATCAATTTCAAAGAAGGTTCTATTTCTCAAGCTTTAAATAAATTAATGGAAGATGTTAATGGAAAAAAAGAACAAAATTTAATTGATACTTTAGCCATTCGTTCCATGAGTAAAGCTAAATATTCAACTGATAATATTGGACATTACGGATTAGCTTTTGATTATTACAGTCATTTTACTTCGCCAATTCGTCGTTATCCGGATGTAATGGTACATCGTTTATTGCAATATTATTTAGATAATAGAAAATCAGTGGATGAAGAAGTTTTTGAAACCAAATGTGTGCATTGCTCAACAATGGAAGGTTTAGCTACTAATGCCGAACGTGATTCTATAAAATACATGCAAGTAAAATACATGCAAGATCACAACGATCAAGAATTTTTAGGCGTTATTTCTGGAGTAACGGAATGGGGAATTTATGTTGAAATTATCGAAAATAAATGTGAAGGAATGGTTCGAATTCGAGATATAAAAGACGATTATTATACGTTTGATGAAAAACAATATGCGCTAGTTGGTGCTACTACTAAAGCTTTATTACAATTAGGAGACGAAATTTACGTTAAAGTAAAAAATGCTGATTTAGTAAAAAAACAACTAGATTTTCATTTTTTAAGAAGAAACGAATAACAATAATTTAAATTTAATTCAAATGAAAAAAGTAATAGTATTTCTATTGGTTGTATTTTCTCAAATTTCCATTGCTCAAGTCAC
>CAIRNC010000060.1 GCA_903879875.1 uncultured Bacteroidota bacterium | reverse complement strand
TGCTTGGCAAAACTTTTTCAGATTTATCTAATAGTGTAATCATGAAACTTCGATATAACAACATTGCTGAAGGTGTATTTTCGGTTAAAACGGCAAACAAACTTAATGGATGATAAGGTACATCCCCAATTCCGTTTTTATCTAAATCATATCCTTCATATTTATCCCAATAATTACTATTGAAAGTGTTAAGAACAAGGCTTCCGTTGGTGCTAATATCAAAAGTATTGCCTAAAAAGTTGTTGTTTTTTATTTCATTTTCCATACAACTGGCTTGTATTTTCATTCCCCAACCATTGGCTTCAAAAATGTTGTTTTCGACAAGGATTCTACTCGTTCCTTCCATGTGAATACCCGAAGTGTTTTTTTTGAATTTATTTCCAATAATATAACTGTCCGAAATTTCTTTTAGAAATAATCCATAAGCGGCATCTCCCCAGTTTTCTTCAAAAGTATTGTTAAACATCTTTACATTTTTGGTAAACATTACAGCAACTCCTGCTCCATTTTTTTGAAAAACATTGGAAATATAAGCATCATCATTGGAGAACATAAAGTGCAATCCATAACGAATATTTCTAGTTGAAATGTTTCTCCAAATGATAGAATTGGTTACAAACTCGAAGTAAATACCGTCGCGGTGTCCCGAAATTGTGTTGCTAATAATTTGAAGATTGTCACTTTTCCAGCAATGAATTCCATTACCTATGCGTTGCTCTTCTATTCCGTAAGCGTTCAGTTTATTGTTTTTAATAATACAGTTTCTACCATTTTGAATATAAATTCCAAAGAAATTATCATCGAGAATATTGTTTTGAATCACTACACGAGAACGATTGTAAACTTTTATTCCACAAGGATCTTCGAGCGATGCAAAACCCGATTTTATGATTTTGAAACCTTGAATTATAACATTGTCAGCTTTAACGGAAAGCACTTCATATTTTTTCTGACCGTCTAAAACCGGGAAATCTTTACCGATGAAAACTATTTTCTTGTCAATAATAATGTTTCCTTCTTTGTAAACACCTTTAAAAACCAAAACCGTGTCGCCTATTTTAGCTACTGCTATCGCATTTTTTATTGATTTCAGAGGTTTGTTTTTTCCTACTTCAATAATTTTGGCTTGAAGCAAGGAGGATAAAAACAGCAATATGTAGAAAATCTTTTTCATTTTAAAAATAATATTTTGCAATATTTATTTTGAAATTATTTCATTCCAAGAAACGGGTTTTGCATGCCATTTTGATTCCAATTCTTTGGATTCGTTTTGATTGGAGAAAGCCGCAATTCCACCACGCATTGGACTTTGGATTTCATTTCCTGAGAGAAAGTATGTCGTTTTAGCAGGAATTAACACATTGTCTTTCCTAAAATCATGAACGTAATAAGCTCCAATTTTGGTTGTTTCATTTTCTTTGCAGTATTTGACCATACACATGATGTCATCAAATTTATAAGGTCTGCCTTTTGCTGTAATTATTTCTGCTCCAAACTTTCCGTCTGCAATACTCATCCCACAATAATCGCAATTGTCCGCATTAAGTTTTATAGGTACTACTTTGTAATTGGAACAAGAAATAATCGAAAATGTCATCCCCAATAAAAGTGCTGTTCCAATATTTGGTTTTATGAATTTTTGCTTTATATTATTCTCTTTGATAACAACAAAAGCAAGCAAAATAATAACACCAATCAACATCCAACCTCCAATGTCAGGAATGGAATAGGCACCAAAGTTCAACAGCTGTTTGTAGCCAAGTAAAGGTGGTTGATATGCCATTCCAGGCACAACAATTGCTGCATTTGGATTAAGATTGTGGCCATATTCATAATTCCAACGGTAAAAATCAATTGCGGCTAAAACTCCAAAAAGCAGAAAAGATGCGAACAATAAATTAGTTCCTTTTCTTTTGGCTACAAAAACCATAGCTAATGCAAATAATCCAAAAAATCCGAAAATATAAGGCAAAACTGTAAATTCGATAAAATCTTCTTTGTGCAATGTTTTCATTCCTATATAATGGTTTAAACCATTGATGATGTCAACATTTCCTCCAATTTTGTTGGCATGTAACTGCAACACTAATCCTTCTGGATATTGTGGTGCATCAAGTTCAATTCTCCAAAGCGGAAATAGTAAAGATGTAAAAAATAACCCACTTACTATCAAAAGCACCACTCTTGAGAGCAAACTTATTTTTGTAGTTTTCATAAGTAGTTGAATTAAAAAAGGGAACAATTATGAATTCCAGTTTTAATTTTCAGGAATAAAACTGAAAATTTATATTGTTTACTGAAAAGAAAATGTTCCCTTTTTATTAAAAAAATTTATTTTGTAGCTGCTGGCATATTTGTTCCCAAACTAAAAGTAAGTGGAACATTACTTCCTGCTGGTGAAACCCTCACATAGCCTTGCATTTCTTGGTGTAAGGCACTACAAAAATCGGTACAGTAGAATGGAACAATTCCTGGTTTTTCTGGAATCCATTTTAAAGTAGCAGTTTCGCCTGGCATAATTAATAACTCGCCATTTCCTGCTCCTTTGATAGCAAATCCGTGAGGAACATCCCAATCTTGTTCTAAATTAGTAACGTGAAAATATACCTCATCACCTACTTTTATGCCTTCAATATTATCCGACGCAAAGTGAGAACGGATAGAAGTCATATATACATCGACTCTATTTCCTTTTCTAACCACTTTAGATTCTTTTTCGCCTTTAGTTACATAGGGATGGTTGTTGTTTTCAATTTTATAAAATTTCAACTGCCCATTATTTCGAATCAAATCTGCGGGAGCTGCTTGAGCATAGTGCGGTTCTCCAATGGTTGGAAAATCTAAAATTAATTGCATTTTATCACCACTGATATCAAATATTTGAGCACTTTGAGCCAATTCAGGACCTGTCGGTAAATACCTGTCTTTTGTGATTTTGTTATAAGCAATTAAATATTTTCCAAAAGGTTTTTTACTATCTCCTCCGGGAATACACAAGTGGCCAACAGAATAATAAGTAGGCACTCTGTCCAAAACTTTCAATGATTTGATGTCCCACTTCACTACTTCCGAAGAAACGAAGAAAGTAGTATATGCATTTCCTTTTCCATCAAATTCGGTGTGCAATGGTCCAAGTCCGGGTTTTTGAACTTCTCCGTGTAGCGCAGCTTCGTATTTGATAACAGGAATTCCATCAAATTCTCCGTCAAACTG
>CAIRNC010000059.1 GCA_903879875.1 uncultured Bacteroidota bacterium | reverse complement strand
TTGTATTGTAATCTTTTTTAGTTCAAATTTGTATTTCTAATAAATCATCTTAATTTTAAATAAAAATATTTTAAGATGATTTATTTGATAATTTCAAATACTAAATCAACCCCATGAGCCTTTCCAAAATATACAAAAGCGAGGAAGAAATAGAAAAATTCTTTACTAAAAACAGTAAACATAAGTCTATAGCATTTGAAAAAGCACTTTCAAACTGTATTCAAAAAGGAATTTCACTTTCACTACTTAATCTTTTACAAGAGTATGAGCAAATAATTGAAAAATTAAATTCTAAAAACGATTATAAGAAGGAATCATAAGAGAAGTTAAACTTTTAGAAGTTCATTTATTCAAGAATATTTTTCAACAACCGTTGCATCAAAGGAAGTACAAATAGTGTCAAACCAATAAAAACGCCAATTCCAGCCACTAAAAAGCATACATAAATCCAATGTAAATCATCGTGCATGGTTGCAAAAGGAATGTCTTTTGTAAAATACATCCAATTACTTTTTTTAATTCCAGCTATTAGTAAACTTATCCAAAATAGCAGCAATGAATAATTAAAAATAGGCAATCCCCAACGCATGTTTTTAGTATTATAATTAAATTCTGGATTGATATTAGAAACTATAAAAACAACGGATGCCAGCAATATGGTGGTGTTAATACCAATAGTTGTTCCCATAGAATGCGCCACTGTAATATGTGTTCCGTGCGTAAAAAGATTTATGGACGGAATGGAAAGGAGAATGGCTAAAAGTAAATTCAGAAAAATCCATATATCTGAGAGTAGTAGTAATTTGTAAGGCAACAAATTTTTTATCTTATTTTCTTCTGGCAATGCTTTTTTCCAAGTATAAATAATGTGGATTAAAATAATCCATTCGGTCATACTTATAGCATAAGCTACTATTCGAATCCAAGGTGCCGTTGGGATAATGTACACATGATGTGCCCAATTGAACATGAGGTTGGTCAATCCTAAAAAGTAAAAAAAGAACGATTCTTTTTGTGTTCCTATAGATTGGTCTCCTTTTATTTTTGCCATTAAAAAAATTGCCGTTCCATACACCAACATGTTCCACGACCCTACAAATGAACCACCTGATTTCCATTGAATAGCAAGACTTTTAATAAAATCATTATTAAAATAAGGGAAAACCCATAGATAAGCTTCACATAAATGATAGGTCATAAATACAATTCCTGTACCCCACATCCAATAATAAACAGGCCAATTGGCTATTTTGCCAACAATGGATTTGAAATAATTGATTCCAAAAAGAATCCATCCAAGTAGAATTGTAAGTATCAAAAAAGGCGGGAATTCCAAGTATTCTTTACCTCCCATTGTTCCTGTAAAAAAACAAAAGTAAATAGCAATTCCAGTTGCTAGAAACAATAAAAAATGAACTTTCATTAGTTTTCTAGAATACATTAGAAGTGCGTTAGAAACAGAAACATAATAGTAAATGCCTCCAGTTGCTCCAAGAATAATCCACGAAACAACACTAGTTACATGAAAAGGTCTGAGCCTATTGAATGGCAATAGTTCTTTTACAAATTCAGGAAGAATATATTGCATTCCAGATAAAACTCCAAAAAAAGAACCTAAAAGCAAAGCTATAAGTCCTAAAAGAATAAAAAGTAGTGGCGTTTTATTTTTCATTTTTATATTGAATTTCAACCCATCCGTTTGGATGAATTGTAGCATTATAATTGGGAAAATAGCCCGTTTTATCTACTGCCTTTAAGAATGCAATAAGATCCGATTTTTCGTCTTCAGTAAAATTAAATTTAGGCATCGTTTTTACTCCACTGTTCAAAAACGCATTGATATATACCTCTCCTTTGCCTTTAGCGCTATAAATATTAGTTAAATCGGGACCTAAATAACCTCCTAATCCATACAATTGGTGACACGAAAAACAATTGTTTTGTTGCCATAATTGTTGTCCTTGTAGCGCTTTTTGACTTAAAACAACATTATAATCAGAATTGGAGGAATGATAAACAGTGAAGTTATAAAGGCAGAATAAGCTGACCAAAAACCCGAAAAAGCCTATGTAGAAGCGCGTATTTGCCGTTTTTATCATGTCTAAAATAGCATTAAGTGAACAAAAGTATTTGAAACTACACTATTGAAGTATGATAATTGTCAGGTTTTAATTGGTTTCCTTTTGTAACATTTGTAGCTTATTAATAAAACAATTTTTAGATGACATTAGCAAAATCAAATCATACTTTTCACATCCCTGTTATGGGGCTTGCTTACACGATTGACAGCCCAATTCGAGTAGCAAAATATGGCATATCCTCTGTGATTTCTATTATGGACGATGAACTTATTGAAAAAATGACTGCTTTTTATAGCAATAAATTTGAAATTCCATATCAAGAAATCACCCAAAAAATTCACGATTACCGTGCAGAACGCATCACAACTTATTTGAATTTAGTAGACAAAATCGTTAAAGAAAAATTTGAAAACTTTAAAATTGAATTGTCAGAAAGTAAAGTGGCATTAGAAAATTATATCGCAATGCTTCCTAATAAATCTGAAATTAAAAAAGGATTAGAAGGTTTTCTAGAAGACGGAGTAGCATTGAAAGACGATTTCAAAAAATATTTGGAAACCCAACTTTTCCCTGGTGATATTGATGTCAACATTATGACCAAATTGGACAAAGATAATTTTGAAAATGAAGATCAATTGCCGGTAGAATTCAATGATGCGCATGCTGCTCTTCGAGGTTTTGCTAATAGTACATTGACTTCTTCAGTTGTACTTTCAGCAGGAATGAATCCAAGATTATACAGCTATTTTGAAAATTTCGCAGCCTTTTTTCCTGATTTTAATGATAATTTAAAAAAGAAAATTACGCTAAAAGTAAGTGATTTTCGTTCGGCAATGATTCAAGGTAATTTCCTAGCTAAAAAAGGACTTTGGGTTTCTGAATATCGAATAGAATCTGGACTTAATTGTGGCGGACATGCTTTTGCTACTGATGGTTTTTTATTAGGTCCAATATTAGAAGAATTCAAACAAAAAAAAGACCAACTCATTCAATCGGCTCACGATTTAATGGTAAAAGCTTTAGGGCAAAAAGGAGCGCACATTCCTGAAAAACCATTGGATTTAAAAATCACGGTGCAAGGTGGCGTTGGAACTGCCGAAGAACACGATTTTTTAATCGACTATTACAAAACGGATTCAGTAGGATGGGGAACCCCATTTTTATTGGTTCCAGAAGCGACTTCGTTGGATGCAGCCACTCGAGAATTGTTGATAAAAGCCAAAGAAGAAGATTTATATTTAAGTCATATTTCTCCATTAGGCATTCCGTTTAATACGCTAAGAGGCACCACTAACGAAATGTTTAAACAAAAAAGAATTGACGAAGACAAAGCAGGAAGTTCTTGTCCCAAACGATTTTTAGCCTTGAGCAAAGAATTTGGACCAAAGGGAATATGCACCTCTTCCAAAAAATTCCAAGATGTTAAATTAGCCGAATTAGAAGCTCTAAAAGACACTTTGACAACGGATAATTACAACAAAATGAAATTCAGTATAACTGAAAAAGCGTGTCTTTGTGTTGGTTTAGCGAATGCTTCCTATATTGAAAATGACATCAAAATCAAAGGACAATCACAAGGCGTTATCATTTGTCCTGGTCCAAATATGGCCTATTTTGATCAAGAAGTTTCTTTGTCTAAAATGGTACAACATATTTATGGAAACGCTTCTGTACTTCGAGTGAGCAACCGTCCGAATATGTTTATAAAAGAGTTAACGATGTATTTGGATTATCTAAAAAAAGAAATTACATCAATAACCGATGAAATTACTTCGGCACAAATAAAAAAATATACAGCGTTTAAAAACAACATGTTAGACGGAATTAGTTATTATGAGCATTTGTTTTTAGAAACTCCTTTCTTTAAATCCAGTGCAAAAGAAATACAAGAACAATTGCATTTT
>CAIRNC010000058.1 GCA_903879875.1 uncultured Bacteroidota bacterium | reverse complement strand
GCCAATGTAAGTGCTGCAATCGTAAAAAGTTTAATCGACAAATCCATTTTAGAAGATTATTTTATTCAGACGGATCGTGTTGATTTTTTGGGAACCGTTAATGAAAAGGTTCTTCAATTGAGTCCAGCACAGCAATCGGCTTTCGATGCAATTAAAACGGAATTTGCACAAAAAGAAGTGTGTTTGTTGCACGGAGTAACTTCTTCTGGTAAAACGGAGATTTATATTCAATTAATAGAAGACTATATAAAGGAGCAAAAACAGATTTTGTATCTCTTGCCCGAAATAGCCTTAACTACTCAATTGGTTGGTCGGTTACAAAAACATTTTGGTAACAAAGTAGCTGTTTTTCATTCCAAATACAATAATAATGAACGTGTTGAAGTTTGGAATCAGGTTTTAAATAATGCGCCAAAAGCACAAATTGTAATAGGAGCAAGGTCGGCATTGTTTCTGCCATTTTCAAATTTGGGACTTATCATTGTTGACGAAGAACACGAGCAAACATTCAAACAACAAGATCCAGCACCTCGTTATCACGCTCGAGATGCTGCCATTGTACTTGGAAATTATCATAAATCAAAAGTACTCTTAGGTTCTGCTACACCAAGTATTGAAACGTATTTTAATGCAAAATCAGATAAATATGGAGCCGTAACTATTTCTGAAAGATACGGAAACATTACGATGCCTGCTATTGCATTAGTGGATTTGAAAGACAAATATTTTCGCAAAAAAATGACGGGACATTTTAGTGATACGCTGATTGAGTCCATTACTGAAGCTTTATCAATGGGAGAACAAGTTATTTTATTTCAAAACCGTAGAGGATTTTCACCTATAGTGGAATGTATGACTTGTGGACATGTGCCTCAATGCCAACAATGTGATGTAAGTTTGACTTTCCATAAACATAAAAATCAGTTGCGTTGTCATTATTGTGGTTATTCAATGGCAAATCCAATGAGTTGTCACAGTTGTTCGAGTCCGCATTTAACTACTAAAGGATTTGGCACAGAGCAAATTCAACACGAATTAGTAACGCTTTTTCCGAATACTAAAATTGGTAGAATGGATCAAGATACGACTCGTGGAAAATTTGGTTTTGAAAAAATTATTGATAGTTTCAAAAATAGAGAAGTCGATATTTTGGTAGGAACTCAAATGTTAGCCAAAGGATTGGACTTTGATAATGTGAGTTTAGTAGGAATTATGAATGCCGATAACATGCTATATCATCCTGATTTTAGAGCTTTTGAAAGAAGTTTTCAAATGATGACGCAAGTGGCTGGAAGAGCTGGAAGAGCAAAGAAACAAGGAACAGTAATCATTCAAACGTACAATCCAGAGCATAATACGATTCAACAAGTAGTACATAATAATTATGTAGGTATGTATGATGAACAGTTGTATGAAAGGCAAATTTATAAATACCCACCTTATTTTAGATTGGTAAAAATCACTTTGAAACATCGTGACTTTGATAAATTGAAAGAAGGCTCGTTTTGGTTGTATCAAGTAATGCAACAAAATTTACCAATGCCAGTTTTAGGACCAGAAGAGCCGCCTATAAATCGAATTAGGAATGAATACATCAGAACGATTATGGTAAAAATTCCTCAAAATATCTCTATTGGAGGCACAAAAAAAACTATTCAGAAAATACTGAATAGTTTTGAAGTGGTTTCGCAATACCGTTCTATTAAAGTAACCGTAAATGTTGACTTTTATTAATTATTTTCAAGAGCATCTCTCAAATCGTTCTTTTTATCTCTACTTAAAGGTATTTTTGAAACACCAATTTCAGCAAATTTACTATTGAATCTTTCTACTTTGTCAATATTTACAATAAAAGATTTGTGAACCCTTACAAATTTATTTTTAGGTAATTCTTCTTTAAAAGCTTTCATTGTTGACAAAACCAAATGACTCTCAGTATCTGTTACTACTTTAATATAGTCTCCAAATGCTTCAACCCATTTTACATCAGCTAATGCAATTTTAATTTTTTTAAGTTTACTTTTGATAAAAATGTGTTCAACATCTTCGTCTTGTTTTTCAATCATTAATTCATACAAATTCAAAGCTCTCTTTATTGCAGCTTCAAATCGGGTACTTGTGATTGGTTTTTGAATATAATCTGTAGCATCATAATCAAACGCTTTAATTGCGTAATCTGATTTAGAAGAAATGAATACCACTTGAGGTTTTTCAGTTAAACCATCTAATAAGTCAAATCCACTTACACCTGGCATTTCAATATCCAAAAAGATTAAGTCAATATCGTTAATACTCATGTATTTTTTTGCTTCGGAAGCATTTGTAAACTCAGCTACCAAATTTAAACTAACATGGTTTGACACCAATTTACTAATTATAATTCTTTGAACAGAACTATCATCAACTATTATACAATTCAATTTCATACGTGATAGGGGATAAAAATTAATTTAAAGGCTAAAATAACAACATTTATTTTAAACAAACTAATTTTTTTCAAAAAAGATGTATTTAGTCGATTAAATTAGGTTTGGATTTGCATGTTAAAATAAAAGGATTACTTTTGCACCCAAATTAACAAATAAATTAAATATTTATGAATCATTATGAAACTGTTTTCATTTTAAATCCCGTTTTATCTGAAGTTCAGGTAAAGGAAACAGTGAGCAAATTCGAAGAATTTCTTACGTCCAGAGGAGCAGAAATGGTATCAAAAGAAGATTGGGGCTTGAAAAAAATGGCCTATGAAATCCAAAACAAAAAAAGTGGTTTTTACCACTTATTCGAATTCAAAGTAGCTGGCGAAGTGCTTGTAGCTTTTGAAACAGAATTTAGACGTGACGAACGAGTAATGCGTTTCTTGACTGTAAGTCTTGATAAACATGCAATTTCTTGGGCAGAAAGAAGAAGAACAAAACTAAAAGCAGCTAAAGCGTAATTATTATGGCAACTCTACAACAATCAGCTTCAGGAAAAAAAGACGGAGATATCAGATATTTAACGCCTTTGAACATCGAAATCAACAAACTTAAAAAATATTGTCGATTCAAAAAATCAGGTATCAAATATATTGACTATAAAGATGCCGATTTCTTATTGAAATTTGTTAACGAACAAGGTAAAATTCTTCCACGTCGTTTAACAGGAACTTCATTAAAATACCAAAGAAAAGTATCAGTAGCAGTTAAAAGAGCTCGTCACTTAGCTTTAATGCCATACGTGGCCGATTTATTAAAATAATTTAAACTCAGTTGTTGGTTTCTCGTAAAAAAGAACCTAACTTCTATAATAAGGACAACAACATGGAACTTATATTAAAAAAAGACGTTCAAAATTTAGGATTTAAAG